>DATBYJ010000001.1:0-4914 GCA_036513795.1 Solirubrobacteraceae bacterium
CGTCGGCGGTATGACGCGCATGCCCTCCGTCCAGGAGAAGGTCAAGGAGCTGACCGGCAAGGAGCCTCACCGCGGGGTCAACCCCGACGAGGTGGTGGCGGTCGGCGCCGCGATCCAGGCGGGCGTGCTCGCCGGCGATGTCAAGGACGTGCTGCTGCTCGACGTCACACCGCTCACGCTTGGCATCGAGACCAAGGGCGGCGTGATGACCAAGCTGATCGAGCGCAACACCACGATCCCCACGCGCAAGGGCGAGGTCTTCTCCACCGCTGAGGACAACCAGCCATCGGTTGAGATCCACGTTCTGCAGGGCGAGCGCGAGATGGCCCAGTACAACAAGTCGCTGGGCAAGTTCCAGCTGACCGGCATCCCGCCGGCGCCGCGAGGCATTCCGCAGATCGAGGTCGCATTCGACATCGACGCCAACGGCATCCTCAACGTGTCCGCCAAGGATCTCGGTACCGGCAAGGAGCAGAAGATCGAGATCAAGTCCGGCTCTGGGCTCTCTGACGATGAGATCAAGAACATGGTCTCCGACGCCGAGTCCCACGCCGAGGAGGACCGCAAGGCACGCGAGCTCGCCGAGGCACGCAATAACGGTGAGAACGCCGCCTACCAGGCCGAGCGCCAGCTGGCGGATCTCGGTGACCAGGTCGACGCCGACTCCAAAGGTCGCATCGAAGAGGCCATCAAGGAGCTCCGCGAGGTGCTCGAGTCAGACGACCCCACGACCATCAACGCCAAGGCAGAGACGCTGCAGACCGCCTTTCACGCGGTCTCCGAGGCGATGTATCAGCGCGCTCAAGAGCAGGCTGCAGCATCCGGCAATGGCGCATCCGCAGATGGTGGCGCCGACGCATCGTCCTCCGATGACGAGGACGTAGTGGACGCTGAGGTCGTAGACGAGCCGCAGGCCTCCTAAGGCGTCTGATGACAGAGATCAAGATCACAGACGGCGGTCAGCCTGAGGAGATCGAGGAGTCGGAGTCCGTGATCGCCGACGCGCCAGTGCAGGACGGCGCGTCGGCGGACGCCGACGTTGACGAGGCCGCGGAGATCGAGGATGAGCTCGACGAGCTGGTCAAGGCGACGCGGCAGCGTGACGACTACCTGGCGCTGGCACAGCGCACGCAGGCGGATTTCGAGAACTACCGTAAGCGTGTCGCCCGCGAGACCGCTGCAGCCCGCGATCGCGGCGTCGGTTCGCTCGCCAAGGAGCTGCTGCCTGCGCTCGACAATCTCGACCGTGCGCTCGACGGCGCGGCCGAGGACGATCCGCTCCTGCAGGGCGTGCGCCTAGTGCGCAACGAGCTGAAGGCCGCGCTCGCACGCACGGGCATCCAATCGTTCTGCCCGCTCGGTGAGCCGTTCGATCCCGAGGTGCACGAGGCCGTTGCTACCGCCGCGCAGGCGCCCGGCGGTAGCCCCAGTGGCACCGTGGTGGAGGTCTACCAGGACGGCTACCGGCTGGGCGAGGGTGTCTTGCGTCCCGCGCGCGTGGTCGTGGCCGCATAGGACGGGCTCCAGATGGCTACACGACCCGACTACTACAAGACACTCGGGGTCGACAAAAAAGCGACCGCTGAGGAGATCAAGAAGGCCTACCGCAAACTTGCGCGCCAGTACCACCCTGACCGCAATCCCGGTGACAAGCAAGCGGAGGCGCGCTTCAAGGAGATCTCTCAGGCCCACGACGTGCTGGGTGACCCGGAGAAGCGCAAGCAGTACGACTCTGGCTCTGGAGCATTCGCCAGTGGTGCTGGCCCCGGTGGTGGCTTTGGTGGCTTCGGCAACTTCGACTTCGACGGATCCTCGATGGGGGACATCCTGTCGAACCTGTTCGGCGGCTCCACCAGCGGTCGGCGCGTACGCACGCAACCGCGCGCAGAGCGGGGTAACGACCTCGAGGCGCAGGTTTCCATCTCCTTCGACCAGGCGGTCTCAGGTGCGCAGGTGCCGCTGCAGATCCCGATGTCAGCCACCTGCCCGACCTGTCACGGCACCGGCGCCAAGCCCGGCACCGCCCCGTCGGTGTGCCCCCGCTGCGAGGGCCGCGGCATCGAGACGCAGGGGCAGGGCATGTTCTCCATCTCCCAGCCGTGCTCGCGCTGCGGCGGCACCGGCACGGTGATCGAAGACCCCTGCCCGACATGCTCTGGAGCAGGCGCCGTGCGCACGGTCAAGAAACTTCGCGTGAACATCCCAGCGGGCGTACGCGACGGCAGTCGCATCCGCCTCGCCGGCAAGGGTGAGCCTGGCCGCAACGGCGGACCCCCGGGCGACCTGTACTTGATCACCCATGTGGACGCCTCGCCGCTGTTCACCCGCAAGGGCGACAATCTCGAGGTCGAAGTGCCGCTGAGCATCCCCGAGGCGCTGCAAGGAGCCGAGGTGCAGGTGCCCACGCTGAACGGCACAAAGACGTTGCGCGTGAGCCCCGGGACCGCCCACGGCACGGTCCAGCGCCTGCGCGGCGAGGGGCCGCCAAAGCTGGGTGGCAAGGAGAAAGGCGACATCCACTACCGCTTCGTGATCGATGTCCCGGAGAACCTCAGCAAGGAGCAGCAACAGGCGGTCGATGAGCTTTCTAAGACGCTCGGATCAAGTAACCCTCGCGCGCGACTGTTCGAGAACGGCTCCGCCCCGAGCTCCGGCGCAGCGACCGCGGGCGCCAGTAACGCAGCGGCCCAGGGTGCCGGCAAGGCAGGGGAGAGCTGATGGCTGGCCTGGATGGCAGCTCGTCAAGCCCAACGCCACCGCAGGCGAGCGGAACTGGTAGCACGCCGATCGTCCGCATGCAGGTGGAGACCGACCGTGGCGTGTTCATGATCTCTGTCGCTGCTGAGCTAGCGCAGATGCACCCGCAGACACTGCGCATGTATGAGGCACGCGGGCTGATCGAGCCGAAGCGCTCACCCAAGGGCACGCGTCTCTACTCACAGGAGGACGTGGAGAAGCTCCGCCGCATCCAGGAGATGACGGCGGATCTCGGCCTCAACCTCGCAGGTGTCGAGCGCGTACTGAACCTGGAGCAGGAGATCGCAGGCATGCAAGCACGCATCGAAGCGATCGAGCTGGAAGCGCTGCAGGCGCAGGTGCGTCTGGCCAACGAGCTCGAGGAGGTACGCCGCTCCTTCCGCGCCGAGCTGACCGTCCCGTATCGCGGCGGCCTTGAGCTCGTGCGCGCGGCAGACGCGCGCTCCCCATTCCGTCCCAACCCACGTAGGAGTCAGCGATGACACCTCCCAATGGAGTCGGCCCAGGAGGCGCCCAGGCAACTGCTCCCGAGGAGGAGCAGAGCCCGCTGGAGCGTTTCGGACGCGACCTCACAGAGACCGCCGCCCAAGGCAAGCTCGACCCGGTGATCGGCCGTGACGATGAGATTCGTCGCGTGATCCAAGTGCTCAGTCGTCGCACCAAGAACAACCCAGTGCTGATCGGCGAGCCCGGTGTTGGCAAGACCGCCATCGTCGAGGGGCTCGCCCAGCGGATCATCGACGGCGACGTGCCCGAGACGCTGCGCGACCGGCGCGTGATCGCGCTCGACATGGGCGCGCTGATCGCCGGCGCCGCCTACCGCGGCGAGTTCGAGGAGCGCCTGAAGGGCGTGCTCAAGGAGGTGGCCGATGGCGAGGGCACGATCATCCTGTTCCTCGACGAGCTGCACACGATCGTCGGTGCGGGCGCCGCCCAGGGCTCAGTCGATGCGTCGAACCTGCTCAAGCCGATGCTCGCGCGCGGGGAACTGCGCGCGGTGGGAGCCACCACGCTGGACGAGTACCGCAAGTACATCGAGAAGGACGCCGCGCTCGAGCGTCGCTTCCAGCCGGTGATGGTCGGCGAGCCCTCCGTGCAGGACGCGATTGCGATCCTGCGTGGCCTGAAGGAGCGCTATGAGGTCCACCACAGGGTGCGCATCCAAGACAGCGCGCTGATCGCTGCTGCCACGCTCTCCCAGCGCTACATCGCTGACCGCTTCCTGCCCGACAAGGCGATCGACCTGATCGACGAGGCCGCCTCCAAGATCCGCATCGAGATCGACTCGCTGCCCACCGAGATCGACGAGGTCGACCGCCGCATCATGCAGCTGCAGATCGAGCTCACGTCGCTGCGCAAGGAGAAGGACGCCGCGTCCAAGGAACGCCGCGAGGCGATCGAGCGCGAGCTGGATGAGCTCAAACAGCGCTCTGATGCAATGAAGGAGCAGTGGCAGAAGGAGAAGGACGCGATTCAAGGCGTCTCCGAACTGAAGGAGCGCCTCGAGCAGGCACGCCTTGAAGCAGAACGGGCCGAGCGCGAAGCCAACCTGCAGCGCGCCGCTGAGCTCCGCTACGGCGAGATCCCCGAGCTCGAGAAGCAGCTCGCCGAGCGCGAATCCGCGGAGGGCGAGGGCGCAGACGGCGCTTCCGAGGAGGCCGAGCATCCGGTGTTCCTCAAGGAGGAGGTCGACGCAGACGACGTCGCCGAGGTTGTTGCTCGCTGGACGGGCATCCCCGTCAGCCGCCTGCTGGAGGGCGAAACGGAGAAGCTCGTGCACATGGAGGAGCGCCTGCATGAACGGGTGGTTGGCCAGGACGAGGCAATCGAGGCCGTCGCCACCGCGTTGCGACGCTCGCGCGCCGGGCTGCAGGACCCCGACCGGCCGATCGGCTCGTTCCTGTTCCTCGGTCCCACCGGCGTTGGCAAGACCGAGCTCGCTCGCGCACTGGCCGAGTTCATGTTCGACTCGCAGGACGCGATGGTCCGCATCGATATGTCCGAGTACATGGAGAAACACTCCGTCTCGCGGCTCGTCGGCGCGCCCCCTGGCTACGTCGGCTACGAAGAGGGCGGCCAGCTCACCGAAGCCGTGCGGCGGCGCCCGTACTCCGTCGTGCTGCTCGACGAGATCGAAAAGGCGCATCCGGACGTGTT
>DATBYJ010000002.1:0-4341 GCA_036513795.1 Solirubrobacteraceae bacterium
GGCGGCCTCTCATAAACATGGTTGTTAGCCGCTTCTCCCTCCAGCCGCTCGATCCGTGCCAGCAGCGCCCGCATCGAGCCATCAAGCGCCGGCTTGGACGCCTTCACCAGCGCCAGCTCCAGACGTGTGCGCGCGTCCGCCCCCGCGCGTACACCCTCCATCGCCTCGCCCAACAGCTCCAGCAGGCGCACCACCGTCGCGTGCTCCACCCGCTCGGCCTGCGCACGCAGCGCAGCATCCGCCTCCGGTGTCAGCGACAGCTCGTCGGGCAACTCGCCCAGCGTCTGCACCACCAACAGCTCACGCGCCCGCACCTCCAAGTCCGACGCGAACGAGCCCGCATCGCGCCCCTGCTCTGCGCACTCCTCAAGCGCCCGTAGTGCGCCCGCCGCGTCGCCGCCAGCAACCGCATCCACCGTCTGTTCGAGCAGACGCGTGTCCGCCACGCCCAGCACCGCCAGCACGTCCTCCAGCGCAATCTGCTGACCGCTGTAGGTCACGATCTGCTCGAGCGTCCCCAACGCGTCGCGGAAGCTGCCCGTCGCCGAGCGCGCCAACGCGGCCACCGCCGCCGCAGGGATCTCAATCGACTCCGCCGCCGCTGCCCTGCGCACCACGCTTGCGATCTGCTCCACAGTCGGGCGGTGGAAGTCAAAGCGGTGGCAGCGGTCCACCACCGTCGCCGGCACCTTGTTTGCCTCCGTCGTCGCCAGCACGAACACCGTGTTCGGCGGCGGCTCCTCCAGCGTCTTCAAGAACGCGTTCCACGCCGCCGTCGACAGCATGTGCGCCTCATCCAGGATGTACACCTTGCGCCTGCCGCTCACCGGCGCATACGCCACGCTCTCACGCAAATCGCGAATGTCGTCCACCGAGTTGTTCGACGCCGCGTCCATCTCGATCACGTCCAGCGACGTCGCCTGCGCGATCGACACACACGAGTCGCACACACCGCATGGCTCGATTGAGCTCTCGCCCACCCTGTGCTCACAGTTCAAGCACGCCGCCAGGATCTTCGCCATCGACGTCTTGCCCGTCCCCCGCGAGCCCACAAATAGGTACGCGTGGTGCACGTTGCCGCTCAGCACAGCGTTGCGCAGCGTCCTCACCACCGGCTCCTGGCCCACCACCTCCGCGAACGTGCGCGGCCGGTGCCTGCGATACAGCGAGCGCTGCTGATGCTGTGACTGCTCCGCTTGGGACACCGTTCGCCTGAGTCTACCCACGCTGGTGCGTCAGCTCGACCCATGCTCCGCTTTGCGTGCGAGCGCATTGCACCGTGTGCGCCAGCGGGTAGCGTCCGCGCTCATGCGCGCCTTCCTCACCCGCCTCGCACCGCGCCTGGGTACCCCGCTCGCCATAGCCGTTGGCGCCGTTGTGCTGCGTGTCATCGCCGCCGTCGGCTTCGCCAACTACGACACGCTCTATGCGCTCGCCTGGGGCGGACAGCTCTCACGTGGAAGCACACCCGCGTACGGCGTGCCCATCGCGCCCACTCCCCACCCGCTGCTTGAGCTGCTCGGCCTGGTGCTCTCCCCGTTCGGACCGCGCGGCGTCGAGGACATCACCGTCGCGCTCGGCTTCCTCGCGCTGTCAGGCTGCGGCTGGGTGCTCTACCGCCTCGGTGCCCAGTGGTTCGGGCGACCCGCAGGCGTGCTCGCTGGGCTCATCTTCCTTACCCGTGCGGAAGTTCTCTCCTACGGTGTGCGCGCATACATCGATGTGCCCTACGTGCTGCTCGTGCTCAGCGCGCTGCTGCTCGAGTCACATAGCCGCCAACGCAAAGCTGATCCAGCGGGCATGCCAGTGCTCGTGCTACTTGCTCTTGCTGGCCTCTTGCGACCGGAGGCATGGGCCTTCTCCGGGCTCTACTGGCTGTATCTCATCGGCGTCACGCCCGCGTGGGTGCGCAGCGCAGTGCGACAGCGCTCGCTTCACACGCGAGAGCTCGCAGGCCCGAAACTGCCCCCCCGCCCGCAGCTCGTCCGGCTCACGCTGCTTGCCGCCGCCGCGCCGCTCGTGTGGGTGCTCAGCGACCTGCTCATCACTGGCGACCCGCTGTGGTCGCTTACCAACACCCGCCACACCGCCGAAACGCTCGGCCGTGAGACCGGCATTACCAAGGTGCCCGAGTACATCCCGCGGCGCATCGGCGAGATCCTGCGCCCGCCCGTGCTCTTCGGCGCCGCCCTCGGTGGCGTGCTCTCCCTGCTGTGGCTGCGCCAGCGTGCGCTACTCGGCGCCGGCGCCGGCATGCTCGCCGTGGTCGTATTCGCCGCATTTGCCACCCTCGGGCTGCCGATCAACACCCGCTACGCGTTTCTCTCGTGCGCCATCCTGTGCCTCTTCTGCGGCGCCGGCGCGTTCGCCTGGGTGTGCCTGGAGCGCAGCGATCGGCGACGCCGCTGGTGGATGGCCGGCGGTGTGCTCGTGCTCGTCGCGCTGCTCGCCTACGCGCCATCCGACTATCGCTCTGCGCATCGCGAACTGGGCAAACTCGCCCACCAGCACCAGATCGAAGGCGATCTAGTTGCGCTCGTCGACAGCGACGCCATCAACCTGCGCTGCGGGCCCATCGGCGTCCCCAACCACGCTCCAGTGCCGCTACTCGCCCTGTACCTGGAAACCAGCCCGCGCAACATCGTCAGCCCCGAAGCCGGACACATCGCTTCCGGCGTGTATCTCGATCCCGCCAGCAAGGAAGTCGAACAGGACTATGTACTCGACCGGCTCGACCCGGTCGAGCAGCACCCCATCGTGCCGCCCGGGTTCACCGCGTCAGCCACCAACCGCTCGTGGCTGATCTTCCATCGCTGTGAATAGAGCCTCTCTCAAAGAGGCGCTAAAACGGACCGTGCACCCCTCGTCGATACTCCCTGCATCCGGCGCCGATCGCCGCCCACAGCTCCGGTCCGGGAACTCCCGCTGCGCCTGCCGGTAATCGCTTAAGGCTGCTTCCTTCCGGACCTGACCTGGTTCGCAAGCCGACACCGCGCGGGACCCGAACCATCGACGCTCCGAGCGACGGAGCGACCAGAGCCGGAGTCCCTCGGAGGGGAATTCGGCCCCGCTAGAGCGGATTGCAGGTACAGGGCACCGCTACCTCCCCGCCTAGCACGGTCCGCTGGCGATGCTACCGCACCACGACTCCAGCTAGTTCCGGTAGGCTGCCCCGCCGTGACCTACTTCAAGCAACTTCCCTCCACCCTTCGTTCCCGCACCGGCTCGGCAGCCGCCGTTCTCGGCGCCGCCGTCCTGATCGCCGGCTGCGGCTCAGGCGGCTCCAGCACGATCACCGTCGGCAACGAGAACACCGCCGACAACGCACTGATCAAGTCCACGGAAAAAACCAGCTCGACTAGCACCACAAGCACTACCGCGACAGCCAAGACTCCGACCACCGGCCCGCTGTCCAAAGAACCGAAGGTGACGGTGCCCACCGGCGCCGCGCCAAGCAAACTCGAAACCAAGGAACTGATCACCGGCACTGGCGCCGAAGCCAAGGACGGTGACACGGTCACGGTCAACTACGTGGGCGTGCTTTACAAAGGCGGAAAGGAGTTCGACGCCTCGTGGAAGCGCAACGAACCGTTCTCGTTCACGCTTGGTAAGGGTCAGGTGATCGCCGGCTGGGATCAGGGCGTCGCCGGCATGAAGGTCGGCGGACGGCGTGAGTTGATCATCCCCTCGGCGCTCGGATACGGCGCCAAAGGCTCCGGTACGTCGATTCCGCCGAACGCACCGCTCGTGTTCGTGGTCGACCTGCTCGGCGTCTAGGTAGAAGCGACGGCCGCCCCGCGCAAGACCACTTTGCGTGGCGGCGGCCAACCATCGCCGATTAGTCGCCGCGCGGCGCTGTTGCGCTTGGGCGCCACCGCAGCCGCAATCGCCGCCACAGTTGCAGGCTGTGGCTCGAGCGCAAAGGCCACGCCGCAAGCCCTGCAGCTCGAGCGCGCGGACCTGACTGCCGTTTGCCGCGCGCTAAGCGCGGCCATGCCCGCAACCGTCAGCGAGGTGGCCGCTACGAAGGTGGCGTGGCCACTCATCGCCAACGGCATACCGACGGACACGGGCACCAGCTTGCACCGAGCCATCCAGCTTGCGGTCAAGCGCGCCAACGCTCTGCGCGTGCCCTCCTTGTTCGAAGAACGGCAGGCGGCCGGGCTCACCGGGGCGGGCTCCAGCCTCGCCGGGACCTTCCGCACCTTCGTGCTGTTGGCTACCCGCGGCTGGCGAGCGATCGGTGCTGCCGTTGAACAGATCGAGCATGGCTCGCCGGCAGCAGTCCGCTTTGCCCGCGCCAATGTAGCCCTCTATATCGAGAGTGTGTACGACGCTCAT
>DATBYJ010000003.1:0-4443 GCA_036513795.1 Solirubrobacteraceae bacterium
GCCCCGACGCGTGCGTGGCCAGCCGCAGCGCAGCAGCGGCATCAGCGGAGCCGCCACCCAGGCCCGCCGCCACGGGGATCCGCTTGGCGATGGTCAGCCGCAGCGGCGGAGCTTGCCAGCCGGTGCGAGCACGAAACTCGCGTAGCGCGACCGCAGCGAGGTTTTCGACGTCGCTGGGCACACCAGGGCAGATGACTTCGTCCAGCTGCCCGTCAGCGTGATGCCCGTCAGCACGAGCGAGCTCGAGCGTGAGCTCATCAGCGAGCGAGATCGACTGCATCACGCTCGTCAGCTCGTGCTTGGCGTCGACCGCTCTGATCGGCCCGAGGAACAGCCCTAAGTTGATCTTTGCGGGTGCAAGCGCCCGGTGAACGCCCGGGCGGAACAGCTCGCGGGCGCTCATAGCTCGAGCAGCCCAGCGAGCGCGAGGAAGTCCTCCGGAGAAAGCCGCTCGGCACGGGCATCAGCGGGGTGCCCTAGCGAGACGAGCGCTTCCCGTATCTGCTCGCGCGAGCGGGGAACGCCAAGGGCCGACCCGGTGCCAGCCGGAGCTCCCACTCTTGCGGGTCGAGCCCCGACTCCGGCGCCGGCAAGACCAAGCGACCCGGCGAGGGTCTTGCGCCGATGGGCAAAGCCGCCAGCCACGAGCGCCCGCAGCGCCGGGGACACGCTGCGGCCATCCTGGCGGCGGCGCAGCCGCACGAGCACCGAGTCTACGTTGGGCACGGGGTGAAACACGGTGCGAGGGATGGCGCGCACCACATCCACGTCGCACGCCAGCTGGGCGAGCACCGAAGGCGCCCCGTACGCGCCTTTGGAGGCTCCCGCCGCCGCCGCACCCACCGGGGCTGCTGCGAGCCGCTCGCCCACCTCACGCTGCACCATGGCCACCCACAGCGACACGCTGGCCAGCTCCTCGACGCTGCGGAGAAGCACGCTGGCGGCAACGCCGTAGGGCAGGTTGGCGACGACCTTGGTGGGAGCAGGCTGCAGCGAGTGCAAGTCAAGCGCCATCGCATCGGCCCAGTGCACGGTGACGTTGGCATACGGGTCGGTGGCATCGCAAAGAGCGTCGTGCAGTCGCCGGTCGATCTCCACCACATGCACATGCTGCGCGTGCTGGGCGAGGTACTCAGAGAGCACACCCAGCCCACCGCCCACCTCCAGCACCACGTCCCCCGGCGAGATCTCCGCCGCGCGGCCGATCACAGCAAGGATGTTGGAGTCGATGAGGAAGTTCTGCCCGAGGTCGTGATCGGGGCGAACGTCGAACTGGCGCAGCCGCCTCAGGCTCGGTTGGACGGGGCCACCAGCCTCCTCGTTGGGCTCAAGACGCGAAGGTCGAGGACCAGCCACAGCAGTCATGCCCAGCCAAATACGCGGGCGGCATTGTACGTGACGACATCGCCCAGCTGCTCGACCGTGACGCCGCGGATGCCGGCCAGGAATTCAGCTGTGTGGATGACAAACGCGGGCCGGTTGCGCTGCTTACGCACGGCCTGGGGCGTGAGGTAGGGCGCGTCCGTCTCCACCAGCAACTGCTCGTCGGGGACCCGCTGAGCAGCGACCGCCAGGTCGGCTGCGCTCTTGTAGGTGACGTTGCCTGCAAACGAGATGGCATAGCCGCGCTGCAAGCACTCATCCAGCCGATCGGGCATTGAGAAGCAGTGCATAACCACGCTCACCCCGTCGCCTTCCGCAGCGAGCTGGTCGAGTGTGTCCTGATCGGCCGCTCGGGTGTGGATGACCAGCGGCTTGGCTGTCTCACGAGCGAGCGCAATCTGGGCTGCAAAAGCACGCTGTTGATCGGCCCGAGGGGGTGAGCTATCGCGGTAGAAGTCGAGGCCCGTCTCGCCGATGGCGACACAACGCTCGTGCGCTGCCAGAGCGCGCAGCTCGGCCAGGTCGGCGTCGTCGAAGCCCTTGGCGGCGTTGGGGTGGCGGCCAATAGCTGCATACACCTGCGGGAAATCCTCAGCGGCTGCCAGCGCCGCCCTGCAGGAGAGCCCGTCGATCCCGACAGTGAGCATCCGTGTGACGCCCACCCGCTCGGCGGCGGCAACGAGCTGGGCGGCGGGCTCGTCACATAGGTGCAGATGGGTATGCGAGTCGATCATCGCCGAGGGGAGTTGGCGTTCAGCTCATGCGGACTTGGGGAACAGCGACTCAAGCGTCCCAATCGGCTGGCCGAGCCCGTCTGCGCAATCCCAGCGGGCACCGGCAAGCGAGCGGTCTTGGCAGCCAATGGCATCGAGCAGCTTGTCGGTGCTGGAGGGCAGGTACGGGTGTAGCAGCACCGCGAGCACGCGCAGCCCAGCAATGAGCGTGGCGAGCACCTGGTCGAGATCGCTTGCACGCGCGTCGTCTTTGGCGAGCTGCCAGGGGGCACGCTCCTCCACGTAGCGGTTGAGTCTGCGCACGCGCTGCCAGATGACATCCAGCGCAGCGGTCAGCTCCGCCCGGTTGATCATGCCTTCAACCTCACCCACCAGATCGGTGAATTCACCGTCGAGCTCGGCGTCAAGCGCCACTGCTGGTGGCGTGCCGTCACGGTAGCGATGCACCATTGCGATAGAGCGGCTGGCGAGGTTGCCCAGCTCGTTGGCCAGCTCGCTCTCGTAGCGCAGCTCAAAGGATGCGGTGGACACCGACCCATCCTGGCCGAAGGGAACGTCGCGCAGCAGGTAGAAGCGAAGCGCGTCAGGTCCGTAGCGGTCGATCACCTCAAACGGATCGAGCACATTGCCAAGCGACTTGCTCATCTTCTCGCCATCCATCAGCAAAAAGCCATGGACAAACACATGCTCGGGCAGCTCGAGCTCAGCCGCCATCAACAACGCAGGCCAGTACACGGCGTGAAAGCGCAGGATGTCCTTGCCAATCAGGTGATACGTGGCGGGCCACATGTCCGTGGACGCGCCTGGCGCGTAGGACAGCGCTGAGTAATAGTTGAGCAGCGCGTCGAACCACACGTAGAAGACGTGCTCGTGATCCCACGGCACCTGCACCCCCCAGGTGAGCTTGTGGCGGGTGAGCGGCACATCGCGCAAACCCGAGCGGATGAACGACAGCGCCTCGTTGTAACGAGTGCGGGGGACCACGAAGTCCTCGTGCTCGGAATACAGCGCCTCGAGGCGCTCCTGGAAGGCGGACAGCTTGAAGAAGTAGTTGTCCTCCTGCTCGCGCGTTAGCTCGATGTGATGGATCGGACAGAGTCTGTCCTCGTCGATTTCGTTCTCAGCCTTGAAGTCCGCGCAGCGCGGGCAGTACCAGCCTTCGTATGTGCCCTTGTATACGTACCCGTTGTCACGCACACGCGAGAGCACTTCCTGGACGACCGCTTCATGCTGGGGATCGGTTGTACGGATAAAGAAGTCGTTCGTAGCGGTGAGCCGGGGCGCGAGGGCTTTGAAGCGCTCAGCGTTGCGGTCAGCCAGCGCTTGCGGCTCGATGCCAAGCGCGTGCGCCGCATCGGCAACGGGCTCGCCATGCTCGTCGGTACCAGTGAGAAAGAACACGTCCTCGCCACGCTGACGGTGATGGCGAGCCATCACGTCCGCGGCGATCGTCGTGTACGCGTGTCCCAGGTGGGGAGCCGCGTTGACGTAGTAGATGGGGGTGGTTACGTAGAAGGACATGACTGCTCCCACGCTACCGGGGGTCGATCAGATTCGTCACCGCGCTCGACGAGCGGGCATCCTGAATGGTGAGTATGGACACACGCTCCCTCGCTTCGTCATAGACGTACACGAGCAGAAGCCATCGCCAAGGACCGAGGATGAAGCGCAGATCACGCCAGCGTCCTGCGACCTTACGGCCAATTTTCGGGAATCGCTCCAGCAGTCTCAGCGAGCGATACACACGCACGTAGGTATCCGCAGGCAGGCTGTGGGTGATGATGAGGCGATCGAGCCCCTCGATCGCCCGCGCGGCTAGCTCGACTTGCGCCACTCAGGCGATGCCGACAAGAGTGCGTCGAGCGGCACGGTCCTGCCTTCCCTGACCTGCTGCAAGCCTAGCTGTGCGTCCTCGTATGCACCCGGGATGCCGTCTAGCAGCGCGGTGATCATGCGCGGGTCCGGATCGGCCTCGTCGAGCGCACTCGAGAGCAGCGACCGTGCCAAGGTGCCCTCTTGGACGTGTACCCGCTCGGCCAGCATGGAGAGCTTCGCCGCATGCTCCGCGTCCAGGGTGACGTTCAATCTGGTGGTCGCCTGATCCATTGGCAAACAGTGTACACGATTTAGCACTTACCGTGTAGTCGCAGATTTGGATCCAGTCAACTCCCGGTACAGCTCGTTGACGCTCACGCCGCTCAGCTTGCCGACGAGAGCAGCGGCCGTCCGCACCCGCACACCGACTCCAACGAGCTCCCGCGCCGCGGCCAGTGCCTCGGGCTTGGCGGCGCCGCTCCGTGCGGCAGCGCCGACCACGACCACCACC
>DATBYJ010000004.1:0-2131 GCA_036513795.1 Solirubrobacteraceae bacterium
CGCGTACGTTTTGCTGGTGCGCGGCGTCCTTCAGCTCGACGGCAAGCCAGGCGGGGCGCAGGCGGTGGACGATCCCGAGCGCGACGAGCGCGACCCGGATCCGGCACCAACGGGCCCGGGTGAGGCGCAAGGGTGCGGAAATGCTCCATCTTCTGGCACCGGCTTTCTCACCTGCCAGGTGACGCTTTCCACCGCCAACCGCCGACCGGGGCTGGATCCCCCGCACACCACCCCCTCGATTGCCGCTCCGACCTCTCCGTCGCCCACGACTTTGACAGTAAGGAGATCGACGCTGGCGCTCCTCAGTCGATGGTCCCGCTCGCGGTTGTGAGTATTTCGCAAGAATAGTCTTGTGCATCGGCACACCTTCGTGCGCATATATCGTGGATGGCGAACAGGACGGGGCTCCTCCCCTACACGATCGAAATCGTCGAAGACGCCGACGCAGTGACGGCGCACGCGGGGCTTCCGCTCGTCCTCGAGACGATGCGCAAGCTCGGCGTGAGTGCCATGCTCGATACAGAGCTCGGCGTCCGTCAGCGCAACAACGGAGCAACCGACTCCGCCAAGGCCGAAGCCATCGTGCTGCTGATGGCCTGCGGTGGCGACTGCTTCAGCGACATCGACGTCCTGCGCGCTGATAAGGGCTTTCAGCGCTTGATCGGCGCCCAGCTTTCCACCCAAGAAGTCCTCCGGACCTTTCTCTACGCCTTCCACGACGACAAGCTCATCGACGAAGCGCAGCGCCGCCGGGCGCCCGGCGAGGTCGCCTACATCCCTGCGGAGACGAGCGCGCTTCAGGGGCTCGGACGCGTGAACATCGCGCTCGCGCACGAAGTCAGTCGCCAGATGAAGCTCACAGCAGCCACCCTCGACCACGACGCAACGATCCAGGAGAGCCACAAGAAGCAGGCCATGGCCCATTACGACGGTGGCCGCGGCTACCAGCCCTCGGTACTGTACTGGGTCGAGGCCGATCAGATCCTCGGCGACGAGTACCGCGATGGCAACGTGCCCGCCGCGATGGGGAATCTACCGCTCATCCAGAAGGGATTCTCTTCGCTGCCCGCGAGCATCAAGACCTACTTCCTGCGCGGGGATAGTGCTCTGTATGATCAGGCGGTGCTCAAGTGGCTCGCCGACGAGAATCGCAACGACGGGCCCAAGGGGTTCATCGGGTTCTCCATCAGCGCAGACATGTTCAAGCCGCTGCGCGCCATGTGCGAGGCGTTGCCGGACGACGACTGGACGCTCGTCGAAGAGCGCGCCAACGAGACGGTCTTCGCGGCCGACGTAGAGTTCACGTCCGGCGATTGGTCGAAGGACGCCAAGCCGCTCCGCTATGTCGCTGTGAAGTTCGTCGGTCGGCAGATGGATCTCGAAGGCAAGGTCCACATCAAGTACCTCGCCGTCGTGACGAATCGTCATGACTTGGAGCCCGCTGACCTGCTCACCTGGCACTGGCAGAAGGCCGGTACCATCGAGCACGTGCACGACGTCCTCAAGAACGACCTCGGCGGAGCGACTCCGCCGTGCGGGCGCTTCGGCGCCAACGCCGCGTGGTTCCGCTTCGCGAGGCTCACCTACAACGTGCTCAGCGCCATGAAACAACTCGCGCTCCCTCCCTCGATGGAGACGGCCCGACCCAAGCGGCTGCGCTTCGCCTTGTTCTCCCTCGCCGCCCGCATCACGTCGCACGCCGGCTCGCTCGTCATGAAGATCGGTCGCGCCGCCGAGCAGTTCGCCGACCTCGTCGCCAGCAGGCTCCGCCTCGCGAAGCTCGCGGTCACGTAGCCCCGACCGCACGCTCTCCCTGCTGCTCGCCGTGCACCCGGCTGCGAAAACGCGCCCGAGTGCCGACGGATCGGCCACGGAACGCGCCGGGAGGGCCTGCAAGCGCCCGAAGATGGCGCCCCGCTCGCGACCGCGTCCTGCAAGACCGGGGCGGATCGCTCCGGCGGCGGCGCCGCTGAGTGCCCCCCACCAAGCGCAAGGATTGTGCCGCCGGATTGGGGTGCCACGAAGGGGCTTGACTCGTTCGGCGCGGAGCCCGTAGCCTATCCCTGGTATGCCCAAGACCGTCATCGAGGCCACTGGCTGGGAGAACGCGAACCACGAGGGGCTTCGCTCC
>DATBYJ010000005.1:0-19106 GCA_036513795.1 Solirubrobacteraceae bacterium
GATACATAACCGTGTC
Source organism: Solirubrobacteraceae bacterium (assembly GCA_036513795.1). Taxonomy (GTDB): domain Bacteria; phylum Actinomycetota; class Thermoleophilia; order Solirubrobacterales; family Solirubrobacteraceae; genus Palsa-744. The sequence continues at coordinate 17 of DATBYJ010000005.1, forward strand.
CGTGCACACCGCTCCCGCTGAGGCACCGCGGGCGTTCGGCGTAGGAGCGCCGCCGCCCGCGAGCCCGCGCACCGACCGCTCACGCCGCGCGCCTGCGGGCGCGTTGGCTAGCGCCCGGAATGGGCTGTGGCCGATCACGCTGCTGATCGCCGCCATCTTCTGCTTCATCACCTTCCACGCCAAGGGCGGGCTGAACCTCGAATCGATGACGAGCACCGAGCTGGCGCTGACGCTCGGCTCGGGAGTTGTGGCGGCGGCGTCGGTGATCCTCGCCCCGGCTCGCAGCCGCCGTGTGTATGGCATCTGGCCGATGGGGTTGCTGCTCTTGTTCACCGCCGTGACGGCGGTCTCGATCGCATGGTCGGTGCAGCCCGATCACAGCTGGCAGGACTCTGGGCGGATGCTCGCCTACAGCGCCGTGTTCGGTGCTGGATTTGCACTCGTGCGCGCACTACCCGAGCGCTGGCCGGCGATCCTTGGCGGTCTGACACTGGCGGCGGTGATCGTGTGTGGCTACGCGCTATTGACCAAGGTGTTTCCCGCCAGCCTCGATCCGTCGAACACGTTCGCCCGCCTCAACGAACCGTACGGCTACTGGAACGCGGTCGGCTCGAGTGCCGCGATCGGCGCCATCTGCTGCCTGTGGCTCGGCGCGCGCCGCACCGGCCACGCGCTGCTGCGAGCGCTCTCCTACCCGGCGATGAGCGTGGTGTTGCTGACGCTCATGCTCGCCTATTCGCGGGGCGCAATGGTGGCCCTGGCCGTGGGGTTGGTCATGTGGTTCCTCGTGGTGCCGCTACGTCTGCGCAGCGCCATGCTGTTGATCGTGGCGGCGGCGGGGGCGGGCGTCGTGGGGGCCTGGGACTTCTCCAAGCACGCGCTCAGCGCGGAAGGCGTTGCCTTGAGCGAACGCACCGCCGCTGGCCATCAACTGGGCGCATTCACGCTGGCGATGCTCCTGGTCCTCACGGTCGTGGGGATCGCCATCGGCTTCTGCACGGGCCGTCGCGCACCGTCGCTGCTGACTCGACGTCGTGCTGGGGCGGTGCTGCTGGCAGCGGTGGTGCTCGCGCTCGTCGCGTTCGCGGGAGCGCTTGCCGTGAGCCAGCGTGGGTTCACAGGCAGTATCTCGCACGCATTTGATGCCCTGACCAACCCAAACGCGATACCGCCGGGTAACACGCCTGGGCGTCTGACTGCCGTAGCAAGCGAGCGAGCGCGCTACTGGAAGGAGGCGCTGAAGGTGTTCGACGCCCACCCGGTGTTCGGAGCCGGCGCAGAAGGTTATGCCACCGCCCATCTGCGCTATGAAGCGCAGACCCTCGAAGTCAGGCATGCGCATAGCTTCATCCTGCAGACGCTCGCAGACCTTGGCTTGGTCGGCCTGCTGGTGGCGCTGGCGCTGCTGTTCACGTGGATGGCCGCGGCAGGACGTGCGACGCATCCGTTCAATCGCCGCTGGACGAGCACTCGCGAGGGCACAGGCTGGCAAACGTGGCTAGATATCCGTACCGGGGTGCGACGACCTGGCTGGCGGCGTATTCGCGAGCGTAAGCTCAGGCGCTACACCCCCGAGCGCATCGGCCTGCTGAGCATGCTCTGCGTAGTGGTGGTGTTCGGCGCCCACTCGTTGATCGACTGGACTTGGTACGTGCCAGGCAACGCTTGCGTGGCGCTGCTGTGCGCCGGTTGGCTGGCAGGCCGTGGACCGCTGCACACGAGCTCGAGCACTGCGGGCAGCCAGCGTGCAGCTGGCGCCATCGCCGGCCGGTCCCGCGCGAGCTCGACCGCTGTCCGCGTGAGCTCGACCGCCCGCGGGAGAGCTGTGCAGCCAAGCGCCGTGCGCGTGCTGCTAGCCACCGCGGTGATAGTTGCAGTGCTGCTGGCTGCATGGTCAGAGTGGCAGCCGCAGCGCTCCGAAGATGCCCGCCAGGAAGCCGAGACACAGCTGGAAGCACACGATCAGCCCGCGGCGCTCGCAGCCGCTAACAGCGCCGTCTCGCGTGATCCGCTGTCGACCGAAGCGCTGTTCACGCTGGCAAGCGTCCAGCAGGTCTCAGGCCAACCGGCACTCGCTCGCGCGACGCTCGCTCACGCGGTGCGCCTGCAGCCGTCCAACCCGCAGACATGGCTGGTGTTAGGACGTTATGACCTGACCAACGGAGGAAGACCTCAGACAGCTGTGAAGGAGCTGGAGGGCGCCATCTACCTGAACCCCGCGTCGATCTCTGCGGAAGCGATCGACAACGGCGAGCGCGAAGCGATCGAAATCCACAACGACTATCTTCAAGCGCTACAGGCTGTAGCGACTCAACAGCAAGCGCGAGCCCGTGCCGCCGTGGCCCTCGCCGCTGCGCGGCGGGCGAGAATCAAAAGCGCGCACGCGTCGCGTGGGCGAGCAGCAGCCGCCGGGCGAGCGGGTGCCCGCCACAGCTCCGCACTCGGATCTCCTGGAAGCCGAACTCCCCAAGCAGCTGGGTGAGCATGTCGCGGCTGTAAAAGCGCAAGTGATCGCCGCGTGGGTCGAAGTGCGCTGCGAACGCCCGCTTTGAAAGCGCCAGGCGGGCAAGCGTGAGAGGTCCATGAGCGGGTGTGCTCACCAGCAGGCTGCCGCCCGAGCGCAGCACGCGGCGGACCTCCGAAAGCCAGGCCGCGGTGTCGAGCAAGTGCTCGAACACCTCCCCTGCCCACACCACATCGAAGCTCGCGTCGTCCAGATCCCAGGGACCCTCGTCCGCCACCAGCCGCACGTCGAGGCCGGGATGATGGACACGCGCACGACGCAGCGGCTCCTCGGCGACGTCGATGCCGACTACATCCGCACCCACCCGCGCCAGCTCAGCTGTGAAGCACCCCTCCGCGCAGCCCACGTCCAGCACGCGCTCGCCCGCTCGCACGCGGTCGAGCAGAAAGCGACTGCGCAACGCGAAGTCGGCAGGCTCTGAGCCTTCTGGCACCCTCTCCCAGATCGCTTTGTGGTACTCGCGTGAGGACATCCTCATGCAGTATGGCTTTCAGATCTACGCACCAGCTGACAGAGCAATTAGTGTTCGCGCAATGCAAGCCTGGGGGATCGAAATGATCGCGAGCACCACCGCGTGAAGGTCGCATTCGACAGCCGCCCGGCATCTGATCCCGATGGCGTTGGACGCTACTCGCGCTGTCTGCTTGCAGCCTTGCGCGAGACGGTCGCGCCGCGCGACGAGATCCACGAGACGCATCGCCCCTCAGCGCTGGCACGATCGCACAACGCAGACATCTTCCATGCGCCATGGATGGATGGAGCGATGCTGCACAGCTCTTCCCCAATGGTCGTCACCATCCACGACCTGTCAGCGCTCAAGCGCCGCAGCGAGCACCTGCGCGGCGGTCTGCGTCAGCGTCTGCGCCACCTCGCGGTGCAGCGCGCAGCGGGCGTGATCGTCCCCAGTGAGGCTGTGGCAAGCGATGCGGTCGAATATCTAAAGCTCGAGCGCGAGCGGATCACGGTGATCCCCGAGGCCGCTGACGCCGCCATGTATCCACGCTCCCAGCAGCAGATCGCTGCCGTACGAGCTGATTTCGGTCTGCCCGAGCGCTTCCTGGTGTGGGTTGGCAGCCTGCAGCACCCCGATCCGGGCAAGCACATCGCCAAGCTAGCCGCCGCGCCGCGCCAGCTACCACTGGTGCTGGTTGGCTCCACGCGACCGTGGGCACGCCAACTACCCGATGTGATCCTCACCGGCCAGGTCTCCGACGACCAGCTCGCCGCCATCTACAGTGCTGCGCATGCGCTGATGCTGTCCTCCAAGGACGAGGGCTTTGGCCTACCCGCGGTCCAGGCCCTAGCCTGCGGCACACCAGTAGTGGCATGTGAGTCGCCCGCCCTGCGTGAGGTCCTAGGCGAGCGGGCCACGTTCGTCGCGCCCGGCGACATGTGCGCGCTGATCGAGGCTGCTCAGGCAGCTCAGCGACCTGCGCCATCGCCGCCGTCCTGGAGTTGGCAAGACGCTGCCCGCGCCACCTGGGGCGTATACGCGCGCGCGGCCGACGCCCCGCAGCAGCAGCGCCCTATGCAGCGCCCTGCCGCGCGGCTCAGTAGGCGCCCCGCCGTGTGAACACGGCAGGGATCGTCTTCAACAAGATCGTCAGATCGAGCGCCAGCGACCAGCTCTCCAAGTAGAGGAAGTCGAGGTGCACAAGTTCGTCGAAATCGAGCTCTGAGCGACCCGACACCTGCCACAGCCCAGTGATCCCCGGCAGCACCAGGTAACGCTTGCGGTGCCAGTCGTCCAGCATCGCGTAGTCACGTTCGGGCAGCGGTCGCGGGCCCACCAGCGACATGTCGCCACGCAGCACGTTCACCAGCTGCGGCAACTCGTCCAGCGAGAAGCGACGCAGCAGCCGCCCAACGCGTGTCAGACGAGGATCCTCACGGATCTTGAACAAAGCACCCGACGCCTCGTTGAGCTCTTCGAGATCCGCCTGGCGCTCCTCCGCGTCGGTGTGCATCGTGCGGAACTTCAAACACGCGAACGGGCGCTGCCCAATGCCACGGCGCATCGAGCTGTAGAGGATCGGCCCGCGCGAGCTCACCCGCACAGCGATCGCGATCGCCAACAGCAGCGGGCTCGCAAGCACCAGCAAGACGATCGCACCGATAATGTCGAAGGTCCGCTTCAGCGCGAAATCCACGCCCTCGAATACCGGCGGTCCTAGCTCAAACAGCGGTACCGACTGCCCTGGCACGAACTCCGCCCGGTGAATCAGGATCTCCATCGTGGATGGCGCCAGCCGCACGCGCACGCCGCGCTGATGGCATTGGTCGACGAGCTCCACCGCGTCGTCCTGGGGGAAGTCCGGATCGGCGATGATCACCTCGTCGACGTTCTCGTTGCTCAGCACCTCGTCAAGGTCCGCCAACGTGCCCAGCTGGTTCAAGCCCAGCGCGGATAGCGCTCTGGGCGCGAGGAAGCCCACCAGCTGAATCGGGTGCTGTGCGTCGCCCAGCGCTTTGGCGACGTCGCCGATGTGCTTGCCTCTGCCCACGAGTACCGCGCGGCGCTGGTAGCCGGCGGCGCGCAGCAACAGGCCTGTGACCCATTCATACACGGCACGCGTGCAGGCGATGTAGAGCAGCGCAAACGCCAGCGAGCTCCAGAAGATGTAATAGCTGGAGAATGTTTCGCCGTTGACCAGCGCGAAGATCACCGCCACGAACGCCACCTGGAACAGCGAGCCCACGATGCGCGAGAGCCCAGGCCGCAGGGCGCGCTCCGCATACAACCCCGAACGCGCGAACAGCAGCGCTGTCAGCAGGTACGCGAACGGCAGGAAGTGCTTGGTTTGCTGACCGGCGTTTTCCGCGAGCACCGGGCCGTGCACTAGTTCCTTGAGCACCAGCGCGGTGAAGATCGCTAGCGCCACGCCCACGAAGTCCAGCGCGAGCAGCGACAGCACCCGCGCGCCGCGGCGCGCAGTGGACATGCGCAACAGGAACGACAGCGCCGGCGGACGCTTGCGGCGGATGTCCTGATCGGAGCGCTCCAGACGGTTGGCGGCCACCGCCAACGTGGATCTGACTGTGTTGGGGCGCCCTGGCACCGAGGCAGCGGCCGGCACCCGGGCGCGCGGGCGAGGCGGCGACGGAGCGGACGTTCCCGAAGGGCGTGGTCCCATCTCGCTACTCACAACACTGCACACTTGCAGATGGAGCGGTTACACAGATGGACAATGAGCCCTGCGCAACCAGCGTTGCACGTTGCTGTGGGGTCGCGCCTCAGTTGGCGCCGCCGCCGATGAGCAACTCCACGCCCGATTCCTCGATCGTGCGCTGCAACCCCTCGCGCAACGACACTTCAGGCGACCATCCCAACAGCTCGTTCGCGAGCGCGATGTTTGGCTTGCGCTGCTTGGGATCGTCTTCCGGGAGCGCCTCATAGACGATCTCCGCCGTCGATCCCGTCAATTCTTTGACTATCTCGGCCAATTCCAGCAACGTGAACTCATCGGGGTTGCCGACGTTCACGGGGTAGTGGTGGCCGGACTCCGCCAGCGCGATGATCCCCCGGATCAGATCGGACACGTAGCAAAATGAGCGCGTCTGGCTGCCGTCACCGAACACCGTGATCGGTCGATTCCCTAAAGCCTGGCGCAGGAACGTGGGGATCGCGCGACCGTCGTGCGGACGCATTCTTGCTCCGTAGGTATTGAAGATCCGCACGATCGCCGTGTCCACCCCCTGCTGGCGGTGATAAGCCATCGTCAGCGCCTCGGCGTAGCGCTTGGCCTCGTCGTAGACGCCACGCGGGCCAATCGGGTTGACGTGCCCCCAGTAGCTCTCTGACTGTGGGTGTTCAAGCGGATCGCCGTACACCTCGCTGGTCGACGCCGTCAAGAAACGCGCGCGCTTAGCCTTGGCTAGTCCCAGCGTGTGGTGGGTGCCATAGGAGCCCACCTTCAGTGTGTGTAGCGGCAAGCGCAGGTAATCGATCGGTGAGGCCGGCGAGGCGAAGTGATAGACAAAGTCGACTGGCTCCTCGACGAAGTACGGCGCCGTGATGTCGACGTGCAGGAACTCGAAGCGCTCCGGGTCGCGGATATGGGCGATGTTCGCGAGCGACCCGGTCTCGAGGTTGTCGACACAGATCACACGGTTGCCGCGCGCCAGCAGCTCATCGCACAGGTGCGATCCGAGGAAGCCGGCGCCGCCGGTGACGAGACACGTGGACATGCATAGGGAAGCTTAGTGACTTGGTGATCGGTCGATTGGGGGTCATTCGAGTGCGCCCGCTCCTGGGTTGGGAGGATGAGCACGACTATTCTTTTGGGCTATGGCCACAACTGAGCACCACACAACCGAGGAGCATCTCACCGTCGCGCCGATCGTCGGCCCTGACGATCCGCGCCGCTTCACCGACTCGGGCATCGAGATCTCAGAGCTGTACACCGTGCAGGATCTGCCCCAGGACCTCGACCTGGGCGAGCCAGGCGAGTTCCCCTACACGCGTGGAGTCCACCGCGAGATGTACCGCAAGCAGACCTGGACGATGCGCCAGTACGCAGGCTATGCGTCGGCCAAGGAGTCAAACGAGCGCTACCGCTACCTCATCTCCAAGGGCTCCACGGGCCTGTCGATGGCCTTCGATCTGCCCACCCAGCTGGGCCTCGACTCCGATAACCCGCGCTGTCTCGGCGAGGTCGGTCGTACCGGCGTCGCGATCGACACGATCGACGACATGCGCACGGCGTTCGACGGCATCCCCCTCGATCAGGTGTCCACGTCGATGACCATCAACGCACCCGCCGCATGCCTGCTGCTGCTCTATGAGCTCGTCGGCGAGGAGCAGGGCGTGCCTTCAAAGCAGTTGCGTGGCACCACCCAAAACGACGTGCTCAAGGAGTACATCGCGCGCGGCAACTACATCTACCCGCCGCAGCCGACGATGCGCTTGACGACGGACCTGTTCCAGTACTGCCACAAGAACGTGCCCAAGTGGAACACGATCTCGATCTCCGGCTACCACTTCCGCGAGAAGGGCTGCTCGGCGGTGCAGGAGGTCGCCTTCACGCTGTCCTCCGGCATCGCCTACGTGCAGGCAGCGATCGACGCGGGGCTGTCGGTCGACGAGTTCGCCCCCCGCCTGGCGTTCTTCTTCAACGGCCACAACAACGTCTTTCAAGAGGTCGCGAAGTTCCGCGCCGCCAGGCGTATGTGGGCGCACATCATGAAAGATCGCTTCGGCGCCACCAACCCGAAGGCGACGATGTTGCGTTTCCATACGCAGACGGGCGGCGTCACGCTCACCGCGCAGCAGCCTGAGAACAACATCGTTCGCGTCGCCCTGCAGGGCTTCGCCGCCGTCTGCGGCGGCACTCAGTCTCTGCACACGAACGGCTTCGACGAGGCGCTCGCGCTGCCCACCGAGCGCGCCGCCAAAATTGCCCTGCGCACGCAGCAGATCCTCGCGAGCGAGTCCGGCGCGACCGACACCGTCGACCCGTTCGCCGGCTCCTACTTCGTCGAGTCGCTCACCGACGAGATCGAAACTCGGGCCAACGAGCTGATCGCCAAGGTCGACGCGCTCGGCGGCTCTGTCAACGCGATCGAGTTCATTACTGGCGAGATCGACGAGTCCGCCTGGGGCTACCAGGAGCGCTACCGCATCGGGCAGGATACGGTCGTCGGCGTCAACGCCTTCAAGGAGGACGACCTCGAGGTTCCCGACCTGCTGCGTGTCGATCCAGAGTCAGAGCGCGAACAGCTCGACCGTCTCGCCCAGTTCAAGGCCAACCGCGACCAGCAGCTCGTGCAACAGCGCCTCGAGGAGCTGCGCGTCGTCGCCCGAGGCTCCGAGAACCTGCTCCCCACGATCCGTCAAGCGCTCAAGGACCGCTGCTCGATGGGCGAGGTGTGCGCCGCGATGCAGGACGTGTTTGGCAAGTACGCGCCGACGTTCTGAGCGGCGTCGTTACTCTGGGGGCTCCTCGTCCAGCTCCGAGGCCCCAACACCTTCGGGAGTCGCAGACTCGGACACGTACCTCCATGCCTCTTTCGCAGCGTCCTTGATGAGGACGGCTCCGGACGTTCGATCCGGAGGAAGAAGCATGCCGAAGGCGTAGGCTTCGCGCATGGAGGACGAGGAGGGGACGGACGACGATAAGAGCACGATCCTCGATGCCGCGCTAGGGCTCGCTCAAACGCAACTCTCGGCGCAAGTGGCAGACGATGCGAGCCTTGACGGCCGGACTACCGGCCTCATCGGGCTAAATGGTGCGCTGTTGGCGGCCGACTTCGCCATCAAAGGAGTGCTCGGCACCTTCTGGTATGCGCCGCTTTTTGCCGTCGTCGTATCTACGGCCTTCCTCGTACCGACTCTCTTTGGCGTAGATCGCAAGGGCCTAGATTTCGCCGCCCGTGCGGCAGTCTTTTATACGAGCCAAGGCACGCGCAGGGCGATCGCTGCCCGCGAACTGCTTCTGGCCGAGCTAGACAACGCCTTCGGATTCAACGTGGACCGCCTCACACGCAAGCGGACGCGACTACAGTTGTCCCTTGTCGCGCTGCTTGGTGGCCTGATTCTTGCGGGACTATTGATCCGACTGGACCAACCGACTAGAATGGTGGCATGCCCGAAACGTCCCCACAGCCGGCTCCAGTCAAAACATTGCAGCTCCCCGAGCCGAAACTCCCGCACACGGGGGCAACTGGGAGCATCACCTAACGGCGATCACGCGCGTGGTGGCGGTGGCTAACCGCGCCGTCCACTCTCGACGTGATGAAGCCCTCAAGGTTGTGCCGCCGGCTGTTTGAGACAAGCCGCAGGCGGATCTCGCCGCCGCGCACTTGTCGCACTCCGTACTTGCTTCGTGAGGCGATCTTGCTGATCGTCGTGAAGTCACCGCAGCGCGGACATTCCGGCCCGTCTGGCCAGCGAAGCTCGTCAAGGGCCCGGCACTTTCCGTATGTCTCATTCGGAGCACAATCGACTGAGCGGCCTACGAACGCCTTACCACACGGCCAGCGATAGTCCAACGCAGCATCCCTGAAGGCCATCCGAGCCGTCAGCGATTAGGGTGCAGCGCATGCTCACCTACCCAGCTGCCTCCCTATATGAATTCGTACTCGCCGTTCACATCATGGCCGTGGTGGTGGCCTTTGGCGTGACGTTCGCCTACCCGATCATGTTCGCCGTCGGTGCTCGCCACGATCCGCGCAGCCTGCCGCTGCTGCACCGCATCGAGTACACGGTCGAGCGCTACCTGATCAATCCGGGCCTCTTGCTGGTGGTACTCGCCGGCATCTACCTCGCCAGCAAGGGCCATTACTGGAGCTTCTTCTTCGTGCAGTGGGGACTTGGGGCGGTCGTCGTCATCGGTGCGCTGATCGGCTCCGTGATGATCCCCACCGCCAAACGTGCCGAGCAGATCGCGGCACGCGACGTGGCCAGCGCAGGGGACGGTGCACAGGTGCAGATGAGCGAGGAGTACCGCGCGCTCGTACGGCGACTATCTGGTGTGGGCACATTGCTCAGCCTGCTCGTACTCGTCACAGTGCTGTTCATGGCCTTGCACCTGGGCGCCTGACACAGCGGCCATCCTCGCTCTAATCCCACTTGTACTGCGCGTACGAGCTGCTTGATTCTTATGTGTTACTTAGATACGGTTCGGATCACGCAGCATGCCCGCCCAGTCCATGGAGGGATGTGCGAGATGCGAACCTCGAGGACGACCTTGTAACCGCCCCCGCCGGTGACCAATTGACTGCGCCGCCACGCACCCATCCCCCACCCGCTCGCAGCCGACGCGAGCACTCTCGTGCCGCGGTCACCACCGTCGCCGCACAGCTGGGCAGGCTTCACTTCACCGCGCAGCACGAGGCCATCAAAGATCTGCGCGAGGTGCAGATCACTCAGCTCGACCCGTTCCTGCGCGGCCTGCTGTTCACCGATGGGACGATCAGCCGCCAGCTGGAAGCCCAGACGCTTGCCCGTGTGGCAGTCGAGACCGTACAGCAGGACCGCAGCTTCGCACCGGCGCGAATCGCGCGTTACCTGGCGATCGCGCCAACCGATGAGTGCATACGCAGACGCATCGTCATGAAGATCGACGTCACAGCCGAGGTGTCGGTATGGGCTGAGTCCCACCTGGTGCCGATCAGACTGCCACCCGATTTCCTCACGCAGCTCGACGGTAACTCTCAGGGCATCGGCGGATCGCTGCAGCAACTCAAGCTGGAGAGTAGACGCGAGCTGCTGTGGTTCGGGCTCGGCCAGCCGCCAATGTGGGCGGGCACTGACGAGCCGACGGACATCACCACGCTCATCCGGGTCTACCGCGTCGTCACCAACCGCCTGCCCGCAATGATCATCTGTGAGGCCTTCGCCGTAGAGCTGCGCTCGGGGCTCTACCACCTCCGCGCGACCACCCCTGCGATTGCCTCCACGAGCGCCAACCCAGACCGCCTTGCAAAGGCTGACCCGAGCCTGCGGCCGTCGCGAGACGCAAACTCGCACGCCACAGGCGGCCGCGGCCCGCATACCTCTCGGACGACTGGTGAGCGTTGCAACTCGAGCCTCGTGATCGAGCGCGGCATCGCGGCTGCCGGCCCCGCCAAGATCGCATACGAGAGTCGGCATGAGTCACTCAGCTATGAAGAGCTGCGCCTGCAGGTGAACCGCATGGGGCATCTACTCCGCGATCTCGGCGTGCGCCGCGAACAGCGGGTGCTGCTGGCGCTCGACGACACCACCACGTTTCCCATCGCCTTCCTCGGCGCGCTGCGCATCGGTGCGGTTCCCGTACCCGTAAGCGTGCGTGAGAAGGCCGAGCACTTCCGCCACTTCGTCGAGGATTCCTACGCTCAGCTCGTCGTGTGCGACTCACAGATGCTCGCCATGCTGCAGAGCGCCTTGGCCGACCATGACGTGCGCTACGTCGCTCGCGGCTCAAGCGACGGTGCCACCGAGCTCGACGAAGCGCTCGCCGCCCAGGACGACGAGCTGGAGGTGCTCGCCACCCATCGCGGCGACATGGCCTTCTGGCTCTACACATCCGGCTCCACCGGCAAGCCCAAGGGCGTCGTGCACTTGCACAGCGACATGCAGGTCACCTGCGAGACCTTCGCCCGTCAGGTACTGGGGATTCGCGAGCAAGACCGCATCTTCTCCAGCTCTAAGCTCTACCACTCCTACGGCCTCGGCAACAGCCTCTCCTACCCGCTTCACTTCGGGGCCACCTCGATTCTGCTCGACGGCACGCCCAGCACCGAGCGCCTATTGGACACCTTGCGGAAGCTGCGCCCAACCGTTTACTGCTCCGTGCCCGCTCTCTATAGGCAGCTGGTCGCCGACCAGCACGCCGACGGGGCGTTTGATTCCGTGCGGCTGTGCGTATCTGCTGCTGAGCCATTGCCGGTGAAGACCTTCCAGCAGTGGCGGGAGCGCTTCGAGCTGGAGATCGTCGACGGGATCGGCTCGACGGAGTTCTTTACTGCGTACTGCTCCAACGTGCCTGGTGAAGTCGAGCCGGGGACCACCGGGCGCGCAGTGCCGGGCTTCCAGCTACGGCTAATCGACGATGCTGGCAACGAGATCGAGGGCGCAGGGACGGGCATCATGGAGGTACAAGGCGACTCTCGCGCGGCTTATTACTGGCATCAGCCCGAGCAGACCGCTCGCAGCATGCGTGGCCAGTGGCTCGCCACAGGCGACCGCTTCACACGCAGAACGGACGGAGCGTACGTGTACGTGGGGCGCGCCGACGACATGCTCAAGCTCGGCGGACTGTGGGTATCGCCGGTCGACATGGAGCAGGTGCTCACGGAGCATCCCGCCGTGGCCCAGGCGGGCGTCGTCGACGTGACTGTTAACGACTACAAACGGCTAGCTGCCGTAGTGCAGTGCAGCGCCGATGCAAGCGCCGGCGAGCAGCTCGAGGAGGATCTGCGCTCCTGGTGCAAAGAACGTATGCGCGAGCACGAATACCCCCACGTGATCCGCTTCGTCGAGGAGCTGCCCAGGACGCTCACGGGTAAGCCCCAGCGCTTCATGCTCAGAGAGATGGTCGAGCAAGAGCTGCTGCAGTCGATCGACCCCGACGCAGGCACGAGCGTCCACGCGCAGACGGAACCGAGTGCATCCACGCCGGGCTCGCTCGCACGAACACTCGCCACCTTACACGAGAGCAAGCGCGACCAGGCGGCGCTCGAGCTAGTGCTAACGCAGATGGTGGCGGTGCTCGGCGAGGGGCCCATCACAGAGCGACACGCCGCCAGCGCATTCGAGGATCTCGGCTTCGACTCGCTCACCGGCGTGGAGCTGCGCAACCGCCTGGAGAGCGCAACCGGCCTGACGCTGCCCTCCACCCTCATCTTCGACTACCCGACGCCGCAGGCGACTGCCGCGCTGCTGCGTGCGCGGGCCGAAGGACGGGAGCTCGACGAACGCCGGACAGCGGACGACAGCCCATTCCTCAGCCGCTCGCTGGAGGCCCTCGCTGAGCGTCCCGCGCCACCACGCATGCCCTCGGCCCCGCTCGGCATTCGCGTCAAGAGCTCGCCATGGCTACACCGGCTGCTGCCGGCGAGGCTCGCCGTGAAACGGGCCGAGCGCCGCGGAGCAGAGATATGGCAGCAGAGCTCCGAAGCCCGCGAAGAGGCGCTCGCGGCGATCGAAGCGATCGTCGCTGGCACCCAGCGCGAGGAGGAGTTGCAAGAGCTGGCCCGCCAGCATGTGATCGAGGCCAACGTCGACAAGGCGCTGTTCTGGCAGCAGCCATGGTCGGCGAAGGTCGACCCTCTGGCCGCCTTGCGCATCCGCGAGGCGCTGGCCGAAAACCGCGGCGTGCTCTTCAGCTCCTGCCACCTCGGGCCCTTCTACCGGCTGCAGTGCGCACCACCATTCAAAGACCGTGACACCTACATCGCCCCCGGAGCGTGGTTCTTCGAGCAGCCCAAGCCTGGCTACTGGGGGCGTCGCCTGGCCAGGTGGCACAAGGGCCTTGTCTCTCACCCGGTGCCCGCCACCCGTTCGTTTCGCACCATCCAGGCGCTACTCGAACGGGGCGAGTCAGTATTTCTCGCCTACGACATGCCTGGCCCGCGCGACACCTACTTCCTGGGCAAGCAGGTCATGCTCGCGGAAGGCACCGCACAGCTGGCTGTGCGTGCCGACGCGATCGTTCTGCCCGTACGCACCAGGCGCGCCGGACACCGTGTGCGGGTCGACGCCGGCAAGCCTCTCGACCCACGCGGGTTGACCGTCGAGGAGCTCCACAATGCGCTCGCCGCGTTGCACGAGCGCTGGATCCTCGAGAACCCCGCCGCGATGGAGAACCCCCACCAGACGAGCTGGGGCCACGGAGCTACCGCTGAGGCGTGGGTGGCACCGTAGCGCTCCAACAACCGGTCACCGGGATCTGGTCGCTACCGGCGCGGGCTCTTTAGAAGTCCGGCGTTGCCGGCAGGCCCACGTAGTTCTCTGCAAGGCTCGCGGCAGCCGTCCGCGAACGCGCCAGGTACTCCAGCCGCGCCAGCTGCATGCGCTGCTGAAACGGGTCATCGCCAAGGAGATGCAGCAGCTGGGTCATGTAGTTGGAGAAGTCCTGCGCCCGCCACACGCGTTGCAGCGCTGTCCGCGAATAGCCATCCAGGCCGGCCTGCGAGCCACTCGCGTGCCACTCGACGATCGCAGCCGCCAGCAGGCGCACGTCGTTGAGCGCAAGGTTCAGGCCCTTGGCCCCCGTCGGCGGCACGATGTGTGCGGCGTCGCCCAGCAAGAACAGCCGCCCGTGGCGCAGCGGTTCGCACACGAAGCTGCGCATCGGCGTGATCGCCTTCTCGATGATCGGCCCTTCGCCGACTTGCCAGGCCTCGCTCGCCAGTCGCAGCTGCAGCTCCGACCAGACCCGCTCGTCGGGCCAGTCCTCTACCTGCTCACGTACAGGTACCTGTAGATACAGCCGGCTGATAGTTGGTGAGCGCATCGAGTAGAGCGCGAAGCCACGCTCATGCCACGCGTAGATCAGCTCGTCGGTCGTGGGTGCGGCCTGCGCCAAGATACCCAGCCAGCTGAACGGGTAGTCGTACTTGTGTTCGCTGAGCACACCATTGGGGATGGATGCGCGGCAGATGCCATGGAAGCCGTCACAGCCGGCGATCAGGTCGCACTCGAGCTCCTGGCGCTCACCCGCCTGCAGGTAAGTGATGCGCGGGCGCTCACTGTCGAGGTCGTGCACGGCTACCTCTGCGACCTCGAAGTGAAGCGCTCCCCCGGCTTGCACGCGCGCGGCGATCAGGTCCTTCACGACCTCCTGCTGACCGTAGATGGTGATCGCCCGGCCCGTCAGCTCGAGCATGTCGATGTATTGGGTGCGCCCCGGCTGGCGCAGGTAGATCCCGTGGTGGCTGAGGCCCTCGCGCGCGAGCCGCTCTCCCACTCCGAGCTCGTGCAACAGCTCCACGGTGTTGTGCTCCAACAGGCCCGCGCGCACACGCTGCTCCACATACTCCCGCGAGCGGCACTCCAGCA
The DNA here is from genome assembly GCA_036513795.1 of Solirubrobacteraceae bacterium. Taxonomy (GTDB): domain Bacteria; phylum Actinomycetota; class Thermoleophilia; order Solirubrobacterales; family Solirubrobacteraceae; genus Palsa-744. Next base: position 15,025 of record DATBYJ010000005.1, read on the forward strand.
CCACCGACTCGATGCCAGCACGTTGCAGCATCAGCGCGAGCGTCAGCCCAGCCGGCCCCGCGCCCACGATGCCGACCTGCGTCTTCACGCCGCGAGCATATATCGTAATTCCAGTGATCGGACGTGTGCGTGTGAGGGCAGCACGATGGTTGAGCGGCGAGACCCCCGCCTCTGCCGAGGAGTTGTGGAGCGCGGTCGACAGCTATATCCGCGATCGGCTCATTCCCCAGGACCCGGTGCTCGACGCGGCACTGGCGGCGAGCGACGCCTCCGGCCTGCCGCCGATCGCCACGAGCGCCGCCCAGGGCAAGCTGCTGGAATTGCTCGCCCGCGCTCACGGCGCCAGGCGCATCCTCGAGCTGGGGACGCTGGGCGCGTACAGCACCATCTGGCTCGCCCGCTCGTTGCCGCCCGACGGCGAGCTGATCACGCTCGAGGCCGATCCTCGCAACGCGAGGGTCGCCGAGTCGAACATCCAAGCAGCGGGCTTCGGCCAGATCGTGCAGCTGCGCCTCGGTCCCGCGCTGGAGACGCTCCCCAAGCTGGCCGCCGAGGGTACCCCGTTCGATCTGATCTTCATCGACGCCGACAAGCGCAACGACGAGAGCTACCTGGAATGGTCGCTGAAGCTCTCCCGCCCCGGCAGCGTGATCATCGTGGACAACGTTGTCGGCGCCGGCGCAATTATCGACCCCAACGCCCGCAACCCCTGGGGCGAGGAGGGCGGCGTAGATGGCGTGCGGCGCTTCTATGACCGCCTCGGTGCCGAGACCCGCCTCGACGCCACCGTGATCCAGACCGTCGGCGAGAAGGGCCACGACGGTTTTGCGCTCGCAATCGTCAAGTAAAACGGCTCCTTGCGCGTTACCCTGACGGTATGAGCGACGGTTATCGAGTTGCGGTCGTAGGGGCTACCGGCCAAGTCGGCACACTGATGCTGGCGCTGCTGCGCGAGCGTGCCTTCCCGGCCGAAAAGATCGTCCCGTTCGCTTCCGAGCGCTCAGCTGGGCGTGTGCTCGAGGGTGCCGCACCCGACGGCGGCGACCTAACTGTTCAGTCCCTCAACGAGGGCTCCATCCAGGGCTTCGACATCGCGCTGTTCTCCGCCGGCGGGTCCACCTCAGGAGAGTGGGCGCCCAAGTTCGCAGCCGCTGGGGCGACGGTGATCGACAACTCCTCGCGCTGGCGCATGCAGGACGACGTGCCGCTAGTCGTCAGCGAGGTCAACCCGCAGGCACTGCAGTCCCATCACGGCATCATCGCCAACCCCAACTGCTCAACCATGCAAATGGTTGTAGCGCTGAAGCCTTTGCACGAGCAGGCGGGCATCGAGCGGCTTGTGATCAGTACCTACCAGGCCGTGTCCGGCACGGGCAAGCGTGCGGTCGACGAGCTGCTCGACCAGTCGCGCGCACTGCTGGCCGGTTCGGGGATGCGAGCGGAGCGAGTGTCACCCGGTTCGGCCGAGCAGGACATCGCCTCGCCCAGCGCCTATGCCCATCAGATCGCGTTCAACGCGCTCCCCCACGCTGGCTCGTTCGCTCCAGGAGACGACCACACCGACGAGGAGCGCAAGCTCATCAACGAGACCCGCAAGATCCTCGAAGACCCAGACATCCGGATCTCTGCCACCTGCGTGCGCGTGCCCGTCGTCCATGGACACTCCGAGGCCGTGAACGTGCAAACCCGCCGCGAGCTTTCTCCCGAGCGTGCGCGCGAAATCCTGGCCGCAGCCCCCGGCGTGAGCGTCCTCGACGATCCCAGCGCTGCGCTTTACCCACTGGCGATCAACGCCGCCGGCAACGATGGCGTATTTGTGGGGCGTATCCGCCGCGACCCTGGCCACGAGCGAGCGCTGGACATGTGGATCGTCGCCGACAACCTGCGCAAGGGCGCTGCAACCAACGCCGTGCAGATCGCCGAGCTGTTGCACCAGCATGGGCTGTTGCACGCCCAAAACGCCCCCTCCGCCGCGTAGTCGCCACCACTCCGCCGGATAACTCGCCGCCGCTCCTGCGCTTAGATCGCCACCGAAAAACCACCGGAAGGAGTCGCGTGGGATCGCGCGAATGATGGAGCGATGATCTCTTCGGAGGTACAGCGCACGCTGGTCAAGTCGCCGCCAGAGCTCTGGGCCGAGCTCTCAGACCCCGCCGCCCTCGCGCGCCACCTGGGTGAGCTCGGCGAGATCCGCATCACCCGCATCGAGCCCGAGAAGACCGTCGAGTGGGAGGCTGAGAACACCACCGGCACCGTCTCCATCCAGTCATCCGGATGGGGAACCAGGGTGACGCTAAGCGTGACCAAGGAGGTTGTTGGAGCCGAGGTCAAGGGCGTGCCTGAGCGGGACGTAGTCGCAAAGACTGGGACCGACGTTCTCGCCCAGCCCGAAGGGCCCGCCGCATCCGCAGTCGAGCCAAACGTCGAGCCCGACATGCTCGCAACGGAGCCAACGAGCGGTGCCCCGCCTGAGCTTGCCCCCGAGCCCGAGGCGCCCGCGGAGCCAGAGTCGGTCGCGGCCGAGTCTGAGCTCACCGCAGCGGAGCCCAAGCCCGCCGAGCTCGCTCCCGAGCCACGCCGAGGCTTCTTCGCTCGCCTTTTCGGTCGTAAGCGCAGGATCGAGGCGACTGAGCCTCAGCCGAGCGTCGAGGCGCCCGCGACAGACGCCAAGGAAGTAGCGGCAACTATGGTCGTCGATGAGTCATCCGACCCCTTTGCGGCGGTGCGAGAGGCGCTCACCCCGGAGAGCGTCGCTGCTGTCGACCTACTCGCCCCGCCGGCCACACAACCAGCCCCACAAGACGCTCCGCACACACCGGAGACCGAGCAACAGCCGGACACCAAACCTGAGCAGATCGCCGACATCGCAGCGGAGCTGAGAGCCGCCGAGGAGGAAGTTACGGCCGTGCTCGCCGCAGTGCTCGACCGGCTAGGAGCGGCACACCACCGACCGTTCTCACGGTCTTAGCTTAGAGCCGCTTTGCTGCTCTCTATCACCCCTAATACCATCCTCGGATGGCTAGCGTCAGCATTTGGGATCTGCGCAACCACTGTGGTCAGATGGTCGACCGTGCCGCCAGGGGCGAGCAGATCATCATCACACGCTCCGGGAAGGCGGTCGCCGAGCTACGCGCCGTCTCTCGTCCTCCGCTCTCGGCAGAGACCCTTCTGAGTCACTGGCACCGCCTACCGCCAAGGGATCCATCCGCCCTACGCGCAGATATCGACGGGCTCCTGGATGCCGCCCTATGAGTGAGGAAATCACGGGACCGAGCGTGGGTCGCGCTCTGGCCGGCTGCGTTCTCGCGCTGGCCGTGTGACGCCGCTCAACCGTCCTCGCCACGCAGCCAGGCTGGGCGCTCGGGTCGCTCGGCTGCATCCAAGGCCCACATACCGGGCTCCATCTCGGTGAACCCGTTCGCAGGGTAGAGCCCGGCGGCCGGGCCGTTGCGTTCGGTGGGTATGAACGGCGCGATGTAGCGGGGAGCGTCGAGGCGCCTGGTGACTTCGGCGATCGTGAACTGCTCGAGGCCGAAGCCCATCGCCCGACAGCTCATGATGAAAGAGTCGAGCTCAACCTCCCCATCCGGCATGCGCTGGGTGATGACGACCGCTACGACGCCGAGATCGCCAAAGCGGTCGCGTAGCGACGCCACGAACAGCTCGTGCTCAGGAGACGCAAGCAGCTCTTTCACCTCAGCAGCGGATCGCCGGCGGGTGGTGGTGTTGAACTGGTTGGTGCGCTGGATCAGCTCGAGCAGCCTCGGCATGTCGTCCTCGCTGGCAGGCCGCAGCTCGGCGCGTAGCTCGAGCGAGCTCATCATCTGCTCGTAGTTGTGCTCGCTGCCCATCGCGATGCGACGCTCAGCTGCCTCGCGGTAGAGCTGGGTTCGTCGCCGCGCCTCGTCCGTCTGTGTGGTGGACGGCATCTCGAGCCATTGCTCGAGGCATCTCCAACTGGCTGGATCAACGGGGTCGAGGCTGCGCACGCCGGGAACGTTCTCCTCGACGAGTGCCCGCTCGACGGGATTGTCGTCGAGCAGCACGAACGCCTCAGGGGCGAGATCCAGTGCGACGATGGC
>DATBYJ010000006.1:0-4419 GCA_036513795.1 Solirubrobacteraceae bacterium
GTTCCGCGGCTTGCTCGAGATCGGCTGGCGCGGTGCTCTCCAATAGGTTCAATGCCGCCGGCGCGGCAGTGACGTCTCGCTCGCGCAGGCGCAAGCCCAGCGCCGCGCCCTCCGCGTTCACGCTGAGCCGTTGGCCGACGCGCTGGCGTTGGCCGAGGCACCCCCGTCGGCGCTCGCTCCGCCGCCGTCGGCGCTCGCGCCCACCAGCGCCACGATGTCGCGCATGATGCGCGTGATGTCGAAGTCCTTCGGCGTGTACACCGCCGCCACCCCAGCCTTGCGTAGCGCCGGCACATCCTGGTCGGGGATGATCCCGCCCACAATCACTGGCGCAGTCACGCCCGCGCCGTGCAGCGCCTCGATCACCGCGGGAATCAGCTCGCGATGGGAGCCCGACAGAATCGACAGCCCGATCACGTGCACACCCTCCTGCAGCGCCGATGCGGCGATCTGCGCCGGCGTCAAGCGGATGCCTTCATACACCACATCCATGCCCGAGTCGCGCGCACGCACCGCAATCTGCTCGGCCCCATTCGAATGGCCGTCGAGACCTGGCTTGCCCACCAGGATCTTCGGCCGGCGCCCCAGCTTCTCCTGTAGGCGCGAAACCTCGCCCTGCAGCTCGCTCAGGTCGGCGTCCGCCGTTGCAGCCGCCGCCTCGCCCACGCCCGTCGGGCCGTGATAGCTGCCGAACACCTCCCGTAGCGTCCGCGACCACTCCCCAGTCGTCGCCCCCGCGCGTGCCGCCGCGATCGTCGGCACCATCAGGTTCTCATCCGCGTTAACGTCACCCGCAGCAGCGGCCAGGGCTGCGAGCGCCTCATCAACAGCTGTTTGATCGCGCTCAGAGCGCCACAGGCGCACATCCTGCACCTGCTGCGCTTCAACCGCCGGATCGACCACCAGGATGCCGCCCTCCGCATCGGCCGTCAGCGGCGAGACCTCCGTCTCGGTGTAGCGGTTCTGTCCCACCACCACCTGCTCGCCCGACTCGATGCGCCGGATGCGCTCGCGGTGAGAGTCCACCAGCGCCGCCTTCATGTACGGCACCGCCTCCACCGCGCCGCCGTGCTCGGACACAACCGCCATCTCCGCCCGCGCGCCCTCCAACAGCTCATCCACCAGCGCTTCCATCACCTTCGAGCCCTCAAAGATGTCCGGGTACTCGAGGATGTCGGTTTCATACGCCAGCACCTGCTGGATCCGCAGCGACCACTGCTGATCCCACGGCCGCGGCAGCCCCAGCGCCTCGTTCCACGCCGGCAGCTGGATCGCCCGTGCCCGCGCGTCGCGGCCCAGCGTCACCGCCAGCGCCTCCAGCACGATCCGCTGCACGTTGTTCTCCGGCTGCGCCTCCGTCAGACCCAGCGAGTTGACCTGCACGCCGTAGCGGAAGCGCAGATGACGCTCGTCCTGCACGCCGTAGCGCTCGCGGCCGAGCTCTTCCCACAGGATCGACATCGCCCGCAGCTTCGCGTGCTCCTCGATAAAGCGCACGCCCGCGTTCACAAAGAACGAGATTCGCCCGAACACCTTTTCCAGGCTCGCCTCCGGCACGCGCTCGCGCGCTGCGTCCAGCACCGCAATCGCGTTGCTCATCGCGTACGCGATCTCCTGCACCGGCGTGGCACCGGCCTCCTGCAGGTGATACGAGCAGATGTTGATCGGGTTCCACTTCGGCACGTGCTCCACCGTGTACGCGATCATGTCCGCGATCAGCCGCATCGACGGGGCCGGCGGGAAGGCGTACGTACCGCGGGCGAGGAACTCCTTGATGATGTCGTTCTGGGTCGTGCCCTGGAGCTGTTCTTGGCTGACGCCCTGCTCCTCCGCCGCCACGATATAAAGCGCCAACAGCCACGCAGCCGTCGCGTTGATCGTCATCGACGTGTTCATCGCGTCCAGCGGGATGCCGTCCATCAGCGCCGCCATGTCGCCCCGGTGGGAGACCGGCACCCCTACCTTGCCCACCTCGCCTCGTGCGAGCTCGTCGTCTGGGTCGTATCCAGTCTGGGTAGGAAGATCGAATGCCACCGACAGACCCGTCTGACCCTTCTCCAGGTTGCGGCGGTACAGCTCGTTGGATGCCTTCGCCGTCGAGTGCCCCGCGTACGTGCGCATCATCCACGGGCGGTCGCGCTCAGGCAGGCGTGCAGTCTGTTCGTCGCTCATGCAGCAATTGTACGGTCGCGCCGAGGGCTTTATCCTGCCGGCCATGGATCAAACAATCGAGAAGCCGCGCGCCGGTGGACCGGGGACCGGTCTGGGCGCCGACTGGAGGGTGATCGTGCGCAACGACGATCACAACACCTTCGACCACGTTGCCAGCACGCTCGCACGGTTCATCCCCGGCATCACGCTCAAGCGCGGCATGGAGATCGCCAACGTGATTCATGCCTCTGGCAAGGCAATCGTCTACAGCGGTCCGCAGGAGCCCGCTGAGCACTACTGGGAGCAGTTGAAGGGCGCTGGGCTGACCATGGCGCCCCTCGAGCACGGTTGAGGCAGCGTCTCAGGGGCGTATCGACCCATAGGGCGCCACCACGGCGGTGGAAAACCGCTTTTCGTATATATACTTCTCAGTAATGCGAACTGCAGTCCCTCCGCTCTTGCCACTGTTTCGTTCCGAGATGCAAGTACGGCTCTTGGCCCTGGTGCTCTTGCAACCCGAGCGGCTTTGGAGCCTTCAGGAGCTGTCCGATGTGCTTAGCGCGCCGCTGTCGTCAGTGCACCGCGAGCTTTCGCGCGCAGCCGACGCGGGCATGGTTCATCGCGATGACCAGGCAAAGCCGCATAGGTTCTCAGCAGCCACCGAAGATGCTTCGTATCCAGCACTTGCCGACCTCCTGAATCGCACGGTAGGTGTCGAGAGCGAACTGCGCACGGCACTTAGTCGCCCTGATGTGCAAGCCGCCGCGATCTATGGCTCGTGGGCATCCGGTGCGAGGCGCCCTAATAGTGACGTCGATGTGCTCGTCGTCGGCGATGCTGGCCTTCGCGATCTGCGTCGCGTGATCCGACCCATTGAAAAGTCCACTGACCGACGGGTGGATCTCACCCTGCTGAATGACCACGAGTTCCACAAGCTCATCGCTAATCGGTCGAGTTTCTTGCGTGGTGTGTTGGATTCGCCTATGTCGGCGCTCGTGGGTGATCTCGAGGCGCTCGCGGCGGCATGAGCGAAGCTCGGGTCCAAGCGGTCCATGCAGATAGGAGCGGGGCTCGGATACATCTGGATCAGGCCGAAACCTTTCAAGCATCTCGCTCGCGCCGAAACGAAGCCTCCTATGCAGCCATGCTGATCCCGCAGGCGAGTGTGGACGAGGCGCGCGAGGCGACTGCGGAGCTGATTGTGCTTGCGCGTGGATACTTGCGGCAGGGCTGAAGGGGTGTCCGGGCTGGGGCTGGCCCTCGCTCAGTCGATGACGGCTGCGCCGTTCCCGTGCCCGTTGTTGTGGCCGTTGCCGGCCACAACCGCCTCGGCAGTCACCGCACCGTGGGCGGTGTGATCCCACCAGCCGTACAACACTGGCACCTGATACCAGCTGGAGTGGGCGGCGCGGAAGTACGTCATCTCTGGCCCGCCCCAATAGCGTTCCCAGTCGAGATACTCCTCGAAGCCAGCAACCTGTTGGAAGCGGTATTTGTCCTCCCGGGAGCGATATACGTCGTAGGAGGTGGCGCCGTAGCGCAGCGCTACCGCGGCTGCCTCGTTCAGTGCCTCCTCGAAGCTGTCCGCGCGGAAGCCTGTCGCGTACCAGGGGATGATCACCGAGCCCGCCATCTCAGGCACCTACCTCCGCGTGGATTGCTCCTGGACCGTCGGCTGTCTTGCCCTGACCCTCGGAGTCAGCGCCGACCAGGATCGAGATCTTGCCCAGGTGCTTGTTTTCGAGCATCAGCTGATGCGCTTCGGCGACACCGTCGAAGCCGAGCGTGCGCCACAGCACCGGGCGGATCTGGCCGCTCTCGATCAGCTCGTTGGCCTTCATGCACTCGTACGCGTTGGCGAAGTGGGAGCCAAGGATCTCCTTCTGCTTCATCCACAGGTAGCGCACGTCGAAGTCAAGGTTGAATCCCGTCGTGCCGGCGCAGATCACGACCTTGCCGAACGGCTTGACCGTGTAGACCGATGTGGGGAAGGTCGCCTGGCCGACGTGCTCGAAGACGATGTCAGGCGCGTCCCCGAGCAGCTCCTTTACGCGGTTTGAGAACTCTCTGGAGGCCCGGAAGCGGGCCTTCTCCTCTTCGGGGCTCTCGCCGCCCTTTCGCATCATCCCCGCGAACTCGCCGCGGTCGATCCAGCCCACCGCGCCAAGCCGCTCGACCAGCTCGCCCTTCTCGGGCGAGGAGACCACGCCGACGCAGTGCGCGCCGGCGGCGGCGCAGAGCTGGGTGGCAAAGACGCCGAGGCCGCCG
>DATBYJ010000007.1:0-17556 GCA_036513795.1 Solirubrobacteraceae bacterium
TCGGGTGTGGAGCTGTCGCTGTTCTCGATTGGCGACGCGCTGCCGATTGCGCGTACTGTGACGGCTGCAGGGCTGCCGCGTCTGCTCGCCCGGAGAAGGCTCGATCCGGGTCTACGGGCGCTCAACGCGGCGGGCGCGATCAACGGCCACATCCCGATCACGGCGATTGTTTCGTGTGTGGCGCTGCTTACGGCTGCGCTGAATGGCTTTGACGCGGTGGCGCTGGCGAACGAGCGCTCTGCTTCAGTGGGCAACTTCAACTGGGGTGGGGTGGAGGTGAATCATCAGTTCAGCAAGGGGCTGCGGGCGGAGCGGCTACTGAGCGCGGCGCTCGCGGAGATCGATGGCGCGCCACGTTTGTTCTCGATCCTGCGCCCGGCGTCGGAGCTTGCGATTGCGCGTGCGTTCGCGCGCATGGGCCGCTACCACGAGGCGTTCACTAGCTGTAATGCGATCTTCCGCCTCGACCCGGCGCTGCGCGCGAGCTCGTGGTGTTGCGATTGCCCCAAGTGCCGCTTTGTGTTCTTGGCGCTTGCGCCGTTCACTGAGCCAGGGCATCTGCGGGAGGTGTTCGGGCGCGATCTACTCGACGATGACAGCCAGTTCGAGGGCTTCGCGCTGCTGACGGCCACGGGCGGGCATAAGCCGTTTGAGTGCGTGGGCGAGGAGCAGGAGAGCATTGCGGCGATTCGCCTTCTGTCCGAGGACCAGCGCTGGCGCGAGCACTGTGTAGTGCGGCGCCTAGTAGCGGAGGTGCTGGTGCACCAGCCTGCAGATGCGGGTGACCCGGAGCAGGCACTGATGCTCAGCGACGAGCACGATGTGCCGATGGCGTTGATGGCGGACGTGCGTGCGGTTCTCGCAGCTTGAAGGCGCGCGCATCGGCGTGTGGGGCGCCGGGCGGGAGATTGTCTCGTTTGCGGATCAGCTCGCTCGTCGTTTGCCTTCAGCGCGGATCGCTGCAGCTGCCTTTGACGCGGCGCCCGCGGCGAACGTTCGGGAGATCCTGAAGGCGCCAGCAGCACGGATTGTCACCGCTGGGGATGATGATGTTGTGGCGGCGTTTGCCGCCTGCGAGATCATGGTGCGCTCGCCAGGCGTGTCGATTCATCGCCCGGAGCTCGAGGCGTTGCGCGAGATGGGGGTGGCGGTGACGACCGCCACGGCGTTGTGGCTGGCGGAGCACGGTGGCGCTGGCGTGGTGGGCGTGACGGGCACGAAGGGCAAGAGCACGACGGCGGCGCTGATCGCTCACCTCGCCCGGGCGGCCGGCCGGTCGGCTGAGTTCGCCGGCAATATCGGCGTGCCGGCGCTCGATCTGCTCGACCGCGAGCCGGCCGAGGTGACGGTGGTCGAGCTTTCCAGCTACCACACGGCCGATCTGGAAGTAGGGCCGGAGGTGGCGCTGGTGACGAACCTGTTCAAGGAGCACACCGACTGGCACGGCTCAGAGGAGGCATACAGGTCTGAGAAGCTGCGTGTGCTGACGTTGCCAGGCGTACTCGTGGGTGTGATCAACGGTCGCGATGAGCGGCTAGTGGCAGCTCTCGCGGGCGGCGCCGATGCGGACAGGGCGCAGGTGTTGTCGGGGTCGATCGAGACTAGGCGCTTCGGTGTTCCAGGTGGCTGGGATGTCGTCGATGGTGCCATCTGCAGGGACGGCGGGCAGCTCGTTCCCAGCTCCGAACTCCCGCTGCAGGGTGAGCACAACGCGCTCAACCTCTGCGCGGCGCTGACGGCTGTCGCGGCTCTCGGCATCGAGGTCCCGCGGCTGCCCGAGGCACTGCACGACTTTCACTCCTTGCCACATAGGCTGGAGACAGTGGCCGAGCGCGACGGGCTGCTGTGGGTCGACGACAGCATCTCGACCACGCCGGAGTCGACGCTTGCGGCTCTCGCGAGCTTTCCCGGCCGCGACGTCGTTCTGATCGGCGGTGGCCAGGACCGGGGGCAGGACTACACAGAGCTTGGCCGCGCGTTGGCGGCGGCGGGTGCGACCGTGATCGGGGTGCCCTCCACAGGCGCGCGGCTGACAGCTGGCGCGCGAGACGCGGGCCTGCCTGCTGGCCAGACGATCGATGCGCCTGACTTGCGTGCGGCGGTCGCGGCCGCCCACCGCGCGGGGCGTCCGGGCGCGGTCGTGCTGCTCTCGCCCGCCGCGCCCAGCTACGACCATTATCGCGACTTCGAAGCGCGCGGCGAGCTGTTCCGGGAGATCGTAGTGAGCCTCTGACGCGCTGGGCCTCTTGGCCGCTCGAGCGTTATTTGCCTTCAGGTGTGTCCGACTCGAGGCCCCGATTCTCCATATCTGGATTGTCGCGATTTGCCCGGTTATCGACGGCGTCGCGTACGACCTCCGACGCGTTCATGTAAGCGTTCGGTGCCCTCGGCTTGACGCGTTCCAGCACATGACGCAAGACTGGTGGCGCTTCACGAGACGGCGCGGTCTTTGTGTGAAAAGTGCGCCCACGTTAACCCGACAGCAGTCGGGCCGAGCAGCAGATCTATCAACGAGCATCGCGAGACGTCGGGATCGAGGCATTGGAGGACGCAAGTGAGCGCATGAGAGCTGTGAGGGTCGTCAAGCTGACCCTTGTGGTGGGCGTCGCGGTGTTGATCGGCGTAGTCGCCTACACCCTCACTCGCTCCCCGCCGCGGGTGCTACGTGCGGGGCTCACGCCGCAGACTGTTCTCTCTCCCTTGGAGGGCGCTGGCGAAGCATGCCAGGGCGATGAACTGCTGCCGGCGCACACCTCTGCGATCCGCCTGTCGATCGTGGCCTACATCGGGGCGCGGATGAGGCTCACCGTCTACTCTGGGTCGCAGATCCTGACCGAGGGAAGTCGCGGTCCCGACTGGACGGGCACGTCGGTGACGGTACCCGTAAAGCCGCTGGCCCGCACCGTCTCGAATGTGAAGCTGTGCGTTGACGTCGGCCCGAACAGCGAGGCGATCTACCTGTTCGGGCGCGAAACGCCCCCTGCGCAGGCGCTGAGCGTTCCCACCGGAGGACGACTCTCGGGCAGGCTCGACGTAGCCTATCTGGGGTCCGGCAAGGGCTTGTGGTGGTCGCGCGTGTTGACGGTGGCGAGGCACATGGGGCTTGGTCGCGCCTTCAGCGGCACGTGGATCGCGCTGTTGATAGCCGCGCTTGTGGGCGCCGTTGGCGTGCTCGCCGCAGGGCTCACGTTGCGAGAGCTGTCATGAACAGGCTGACGTTTGCCGTGCACTCGCCAATCGCGCGGGCGAGGACGGGGCGCGCCGGTGGCACGCGCCCGAGCTCTCGTATGGCGGTGCTCAGGCACGTGCCCACCGCGGCCTGGGTGTGCGCTCTGGTCGCGCTGCTGAACGCTGTCACCTGGTCGCTGATCGTGCCCCCGTTCGAGGGCAAGGACGAGTCTGATCATTTCGCCTATGTCGAGCAGATCGTCGAAAATGGCAGCCTGCCCGAAAACGGTCAGCCAAATGGCACTTACTCCCTCCAGGAGGATCTCGTGTTGGAAGGTCTTCATGCAGGCGAAGTGATTCACTCGCCCCAATCGACCTCGATCTCGAGCGAGGCCGAGCAGCGGGCGTTGATCAAGGCTAACGACGCCGGCGCCTCGCGCAGGGGTTCCGGTGAAGCGGGCATCGCGACAGGCGAGCCTCCGCTGTACTACGCGATCGAGGCGATCCCGTACCTCCTCGCTCGCGGCAACATCCTCGTCGAGTTGCAGCTCATGCGACTGGTCAGCGCGATCTTCGGTGCGATCACGGCCCTGTGTACGTTCCTGTTCGTGCGCGAGATCCTGCCGCGCTCGCCATGGGCGGCGACTGTCGGTGCAGTGTGTGTCGCGCTCGAGCCGCTGCTGGCGTTTATGTCGGGGAGCGTCAACCCGGACTCGATGCTGTATCCGGTCACCGCCGCCGTGTTCCTGTGTCTGGCCAGGGCATTCCGATGTGGCCTCACGCGGCGCCTGGCTGTGCTGCTCGGCGCGCTGCTCGCGGTGGGTTTTCTGACGAAGCTCAACTTCCTCGGCCTGGCTGTTGGCGTGTACGTCGGCCTGGCGGTGTTGGCGGTGCGCGAACTCAGGGCTAAGGGTCGCGCAACGTTGCGCTGGCCGCTGCTCGCCGGTGCCATAGGGATCTTGCCGGTGGTGTTGTATGCGCTTCGGAATCTGCTCGAGCGTCACCACACGCTGGGGGACGCCTCGGGCGCAGGCAGCCTGTTCGCCCCGGGAGAACTGGTCAAGCTGCTCAGCTACGTCTGGCAGTTCTACCTACCGCGCCTGCCGGGCATGACGCACTATTTCGAAGGCGTTGCCACCTACAAGGACATCTGGTTCGATCGCTCTGTGGGCCTGTACGGGTGGATGGACACGATGTTCTCCCCCTGGGTCGACAACGTCGCGCTGATTCCGGCAGCAGCCGTCGCGCTGCTATTCGGCCGCGAGCTTATTGCGCGACGCCAGGCACTCCGCGCGCGGTTGCCGGAGCTCGGGACCTACATGGCGATGGTCCTAGGGCTGTTGCTACTGATCGGCGCCTCATCGTATGACAGCGATGCGCTCCACCACCAGCCGGCATTCGGCGAGCCGCGTTACCTGCTGCCGTTGCTGCCGCTGCTGGGAGGCGTGTTCACCTTGGCGGTACGCGCCGGTGGGCGCAGGTGGTCGCCGGTTATAGGCGCAGCTCTGGTCGCGCTGGTGTTCGGGTATGACGTCGTCAGCCAGCTTCAGGTGGTAGCTCGCTTTTACGGCTGACGCGGTGGCTTGGTTGCCGGGAGCGCATCGACGTTGGCCTCGGCTGCGGCGCGGTTCTCCTCCATTACCGCAAGCCAAATCTCCTCGCGGTAGATGGGGATGCCCTCCGGCGCGGCGATACCCAGACGTACGGTGTGGCCGCTGACGCCCATCACCGTCACCAGGATCTCCTCGCCGATGACGACGCGCTCTCCGGGACGACGCGTCAGGATCAGCATCGAGGCTGATTATGAAGCAATCCGCTCCTGCGTGGGTAGCGTGAACAGCGGCGCTTGCAGCGCGGCATCCTCGTGTGTGTTGATCACCTGATAGCCGCGGCCGTCGCGGATCAACAGTGGCGCGCGCAGGTTGGCGGTGATGTCGGCCGGATTGGGCGTGGCACGCACGGTTACGTACAGCTCTGCGTCTGTGCTGTCCTCGATGCCTGTGCGCTCGCGGTCCTCTGCGGCGATCTCGAGCGTAAAGGACGGGAAGAATTGGTACGGGCTGACCACGGGCAGCGCGAGCGCGGCGTTGTCGACGGCGTGCAGCCAGAGAAAGCCGCTGCCGGGATTGTGGTCGAGCAGGGTGTACTGCAGGCCACCGAGGCCGATCAGGCCGAACGGGAACTCGATCACGTCCTCCTCCGCGATCTCGACGGCGCCGAAGCGGATGCTCTGAAATGTCACGGACATGATGTGCGTCTCCTTCGCATTCGCTACTGGAGGAAGTTGAGCAGGGATTCCTGCACGATCGTGGCACTGGCGCGTAGCGCGGCCTCATAGGCGGCCTGCTCGTTGGCGTATTGGACGGACGCGGAGGGGATGTTGGTGGCGTCGGTGTTCGCGAGCGCTGCGGTGATCGTCGTCTGCAGCTGTTCGTTGCGGGCCAGGGCCGTGTGCAGCTGCTGCGTAGCGCTGCCTGAGATCGCCTGCAGCTGGGTCAGGGTTTCGATGTTCCCGTCGAGCTTTTGCAGGTCGGTCGTGCCGAGCGCGGCTTGGCCGGCGCTCCCTTCGCGCATGTTTTTTGCGATCGTGCGCAGGGTGTCGAGCAGCTTGCCATCTTCGGCTGCTTCACCCGAGCCGAGTAGCGTGGAGATGTTGGTCGTCACGGTCACGGTTGCCGAGGGCCCCACCGCCCGGCTGACGCTTTCGCTGTTGCCTTTGTATTCGTCGCCCGAGCCGGTTTCGTAGGGTGCGGTGGTGGAGGCTGTCCCGGAGAACACGTACTGCCCCGCGTACTGCGTGTTGGCGTCCTGCTTGACGCTTTCGGTGAGCTGTTCGACCTGCAAGGCCATCGTTTCAAGGTCGTTGTTGTTGTAGGTGCCGTTGGCACCCTCGACCAGCAGCTCGCGCACCCGCTGCGTGACTTCGCCGATGTTCGTCATCGCGCTACTGGCTGTGCTCTCCCATGAGATTCCGTTCTGCGCCTCTTTTTCATACCCGGTGAGCCCATCGAGCTGGCTCTGCAGGTCGATGACCTGGCTGGCGCCGTAGGGGTTGTCGGAGGGTTCGAGGATCGTGTTGCCAGAAGACAGTTCGTTGGTCGTCCGCTCCAGCGCCGCCAGCGAGGAGCCGAGGTCGCTGAGCGTCCTCGAGGTGACCATCTCGGGTGTGATGCGCTCGCTCATCGCTACAGCCCCACAACACCCGTGTGCTCGATCAGGGTTTCGAGCATTTCGCTCATCGCCGTCAGCGTCCGTGCGGAGGCCTGGTAGCCGCGCTGGTAGGTGATCAGGTTGGTCATTTCTTCATCCAGTGAGACGCCGGAGACGGATTGACGCTGGTCGTTGACGGCCAGCAGCGTGGTCTGCAGGTTGGTCTTGTCGTCTTGTGCGGTGCGGACATCGCTACCGACCTTCTCCACGAGCCCCGCATATTCCTGTTCGGCCGCGCCGCCCCGCAAGGCGGCGATCGACTGTGCGAGTTCGTTGCCCCCGGGGTTTCCGGTGCCGGACGCTTGCACTTCTTTTGCGCTCAACGCCACGGCGAGCGTCGCGGCCGATGCGCCGGAGAAGAACGCCTTGGGCAGGACGCCGTTGACAGTGCTCGAGAGCGTGCTGGCGACTTCGTCCAGCTGTTCCTGCACCGCGGTCAACGTGCCGTTGGGGCCGGTTAGCTTGATCAGCGCGCCGAGACGCCCGCCGGAGGTTTCGGTGAGCGTCTGTGGCCAGTTGACGGTCGTGCCTTGCACCAACGGTTGAGCGGCTTCGCCGAAGGTCACAGTGTCCATGTGGTCGGCTTCTTCGGTGACGGTGATATTCGCCAATGAGGAGAGCTTGTCGAGTAGCTGGTCGCGACGGTCGAGCATCGTGTCCGGTGGTGTGTTCGCTTCTTCGGCAAGCTTGATCTGCCGGTTGAGCTGTGCCAGCTGGTTGGCATAGTCTTCGACTTCCCCCGATGGGCCGGTGAGCGAGTTGTATTCTTCGCCGGCCTGCGTGGCGAACGTGGTGAGCTGTGCGCTCAGCTCGTTGAAGCTTGTCGCCAGTTGCGTACCCGCTGATACCACTTCGTTTTTGGCGGCTAGGCTCGCTGGTGATTCGGCGAGGCTGTTCCAGGCGCTCCAGAACGTGGACAGCTGCGTGGCGATGCCCGCGGTGGAGGGTTCGTTGAACGCTGCCTGTGCACGTTCGAGCACTTCTGCATCTGCTGTGGCTGCGCCCAGGGAGCTGTTCTGAACGCGGTACTGCGCGTCTAGGTAGAGGTTGCGGATGCGGGTGATGCTTGCGGTGGTGACGCCCGCTCCGAGTTGCGCGCCCTCGCCTGTCTGCGCTGAGATCGCAGGGATTACGATCGACGGGTTGGGTTCCATCGTCGCCGTCTCACGCGAGTAGCCTTCGGTGTTCGCATTGGCGATGTTGTTGCCGGTGGTGTCCAGCGCAGTTTGCTCGGCAATCAGGCCGCTCAGTGCGGTCTGTAGTCCTTGCAGTGTTGGAATCGACATCGCTAGGCGCGGAGGTCGAGGACGTGTAGGGCGCCGTGCGGGCGAGGTCTGGTGATCGACTTCGAGGAGCCGTGGGTGTCATAGCCGTTGACGCCGTCCAGCGAGAGCATCCCCATCAGGTGGTCGAGGAAGCCCAGCTCGATTTGCATGAGCGAACGGTTGCATGCATGTTCGCGTTGAAGCTCGTGCAGCAGGCCCCTGAGCTCAGCGCTGCGCAGGCGTGCGTGCTCGCTGGTAGCACTGTCTGTGAGCGTGCCAAGGAGCCCTAGCGTGACTGCCTCGGCCGGCACGCCGAGCCGCTCGCCGCTGCGTGTCAATAGGCGCGAACGCTCCTCCTCGAGCAACTGCCTGCGGCCCATCTCGCCACGCAGGATGCCCGCCAGGCGTACGACCGTGTGGACGTCGCGGGCGCGGATCGCCGCGCCCTGCTCGAGCACGACCTCTAGCAGGCTCCGCGCGGAGGCGATCTGCGCGTCCAGGTGCGCCAGTACATCGCCGATCAACGCGTGGTCTTCGTGGCTGCCTTGGTGGGGGACGAGCGCGGTGGGGCTCATGCGCCGGTTCCTCCGGTGACCTTTGTTTGCGTTGCCGTGTCAGTGCTCTGCGCCGCGCTATCCGTGCCCTGCAGCTCACGCGTCATCTGTGCGGCCAGACCGAGGCCGCCGGCGTTCATGACGCTGGCGGTGAGGGCCTGTGGCAGCATCGTTGAGAGCTCTGAGGCGCCACCTGAGGAGCCGCCTTCGCCGTTGCTGGCTTCACCTTCCTGCGAGGATTCTCCACCTAGTCCGCTTGAGCTGGCGAGCGTCTGTGAGAGCTGTTCCACGAGCGTCTCTTCGAAGGAAAGCGCGCTCTCGTAGGCTTTCTGCGTGGCTGCGGAGCCGTGACGCACCCACTCGGGCTCGAACGCCTGGTTGACTGCTGGCAGGCCGGAGGACCCCGCGGCGGCGGAGGATCCGTTGGCGGTAGAAGGAACCGTGGCGGCGGCGGTTATGGGGGTGCTCATGAGCCGGGCCGCAGCTGGTTTGCGATCGACATCATTTGGCTCTCTGTTTGGATCGACGTGCTGTTCATCTGGAAGGCGCGTTGGGTGCTCACCATCTGCGCCATCGTCCCTGCCATGTTCACGTTTGAGGACTCCAGTGCACCCTGGTGGATCGCGCCGGTTGCTGGGTGTGGCGCTCCGCTGCTGGTGGTCGGGAGCAGCGCGCTTGCGCCGTCCGCCAGCATGTGATCGGGGGCGGTGACGGTCACGAGTTTGATTTGACCGAGCGTGCGGTTGGCGGCAGTGACAACTCCGGTGGTGGAAACCGTGATTTCATTGGGCGAGATACCTGGTGGCAGCTTGATCGGGGGAGCCAGGCGGTTACCTTCGGCGTTGACGAGCGTTCCGCTGGCATCGACGCCGAAGTTGCCGTTGCGGGTGAGTACTGTCTGCCCGTTGGGGCGCTTGACCTCGAAGTACCCCGGCCCTTCGATTGCAAGATCGAATGGGTTGCCGGTTTCGGTGATCGCTCCCTGTCCTTCGCTACGGCCAATCACTAGAGCGTTCGCGCCATCACCGGCGGTGGTTTCGCTACCCGCGATGTTCACGCGGTTATAAAGCAGATCGTTGAATGCGACCCGCTCAGACTTGTAACCGCTCGTGGAGAGGTTCGCGAGATCGTTGCTGATCGCGTTCAGCTGTTCTTGCTGCGCTGACATGCCTGCTGCTGCGGAATACAGACCTTCGAGCATCGGCCCGTCCTGTGATCGTGGTCATCGAGCAAGCCGGCTTTCCGCATGGCGGTCCAGCCTGGCTTGGGGAGCTCTTCTCCGTAGTGATCGGCCGGCGAAGGTCGGACTTGAGGCGTGGGATTCGCGCGGTCCGAGCGCGGGGAGGTGCGGTCGAGTTGCTGCCCCGGGGACGCTAGGCGTTCGGGTTCAGGGAGCCGACCTGGGAGGCGGCCTCCTCGAGTGTCTGGGAGATCGACTGGATCGCCTGCTGCCCTGACTGGAAGCTGCGCAGCGAGGTGATCATTTCGACCATCACCTTCGCGGCATCCACGCCTGAGCCCTCCAGTGACCCCTGACGCACGGTTCCCGTCGGTTTACCCGCTGCTTTGCCCGTGTACAGGTTTTCGCCTTGCTTGGCCGCGCCCGGCACTTCGAAGACGCCGATCTTGCTCGCCGCGACGGTGCCGGTGGCGCTGACTCGGATCTGGGTGCCTTTGGCATCGAGCACGGGGTCGCCATTGGCATCGGTCAGCACCCCTGCGGAGGAGTTCGTGAACTGCCCGTCGCGGGTGTAGCGGACGCCTTCCGGCGTTTTCACCGCGAAGAAGCCGTTGCCCTCGATTGCGAAGTCCAGCGGTTCGCCGGTTTCCTGCATCGTTCCGGGCGTCATGTTCGTGTAGGCCTTGCCGAGCGCAACGCCCTCGTTGACCGAGCCGACCGCCGCGCCGCCCTCGGTGTTGGCCATCAGCACTTGGCCGAAACTGTGCTCTGGCGTTTCGTCTGGCTTGAAGCCGGGTGTGGAAGCGTTGGCCAGGTCGTTTGAGAGCTGATCCTGGCGGACCTGCTCGGCGACCATGCCCGACGCGGCGATTGAGAGGCCAAGATCCATCCCCTCGGGTGTTCGACCGCGGCGGGAGATTCTTGAGGATCTAGCGTCGCTCAGCGAATGGCGCTGAACAGCGGCAGCTCGCCAGAGAGCTGTTCGTACAGGCGGCGGCGAAGCTGCGTGTGGATTTGTGACACGCGGCTCTCGGAGACGCCCAGCCGCTTGCCGATGTCGCGCAGCGTGCGGTCCTCCACATACAGCAGCACTGCTACTTCACGCTCCTGCCTGGACAGCCGTGCGAAAGCCTTGCGGAATCGCGTCTTGGCTTCCTGGCGCTCGGCCTGCACGGTCGGGTCGCTGTCGTCGTCGGTGCTCTCAAGCGTGTCGATTCGCTCGATCGTGGCGCTCTCGTCCGAGCGCACGATGCGGTTCAGCGAACCTACCTCCGCGAGCGCCACCTGGTCGATGCGGTCCCTCAGCTCCACTGGTGTCATGCCCACTAGTGCGGCGAGCTCCTCGCGCGTGGGCTGGCGTTCGTGCATCGAGAGGAAGCTCTCGCGGGCGGTGTTGATCGTGCGCTCGTCGCGGCGCAGTGAGCGCGGCGCCCAGTCGTGGCGGCGCAACTCATCCAGGACCGCGCCGTGTACGCGGGTCCACGCGTACTGCTCAAGCGTGGCGCCCTTGTCTGGGTCATAGCGCTCGATCGAGCGGATCAGCGCCTCCAGGCCACACGACAGGAAGTCGTCTACGTCGCACTGGGCTGGAACCTCGCGAACCTTGCGGTAGACGATGTAGCGGACCATCGGCATGAACGTGAATACCAGCCGGTCGCGGAGCTCTCGATCGCCGGTGAGCTTGTACTCGTGCCACGTAGCGAGCACTTCTGCCGCGGGCGCTCTGGCTGCACGCTTTCCGATGATTTCCATGCTCCTGCTCTGATATCGAGGGAACTACTGGCAACTACAGGGATGGTCCGCCTGGTGGGCACATTTGCTCGCGTCCGAGCGCCTGCGGCGGTCTAACCCAGTCTGACCGGCACTCATTTCGAGGTCGCGACGATATTCCCTGCCTCGGTCGTACCGACAGGTCCCCCATACGCGGGCGCTGCGCGGGCGCGCGCGAAGGCCATCAGGCGGCGGCGCTCAGAGATCGCCGCCTGCGGCCGATCACCGGGTCGGGAAAATGGCCAGCAGCGCGACAAGCTCAGTTTGTAAGGACGCCGCCCCACCGGCTAGCGAGCTGACGCGCCACGCCCAGCGATTGCTCGTCGCCGACGACCTCGACGGCTTTCGGCAGTTGTTTGAGCAGTCTTATTCGATCGGAGACCCGCACCAGCGCTACTGGACCGGCACGAGCCTGATCGAGCTGGGACTCGCGATGTGCCCGCGGTTCGCGCCTGCCCGTCGATCGGCGCTGATGGTGAAGCTGGCGTCGGCAGCCGTTGAGATGCTCGAGCGCGAGCCCAGCGAGCCGCTGCTGCTCAACCATGCGGGCGTGGTTCTGTATGAGCTGTGGAGCCTCGATGCCGCCGAGGCGTTGTTCGATGCCGCGCAGCGGTTGGACCCACGCCTCGAAAACGTCCCCCGCAACCTCGCACGGCTGGATGAGCGACGGCGCCAAGCGCCGACCGCCGTTGGCCGACCGCCGCTACGAGCAGCGCTGCCCGAGCTCGCGCGTCGGGCGGTGGCGCTCGCCGCGGCAGCCCAGCCGGCAGTGGGCCTGCGGCTGAGCCTGTGCATGATCGTCCGCGACGAGGAGCAGATCTTGCCGCAGTGTCTTGCGGCCGTGGCGGGGGCGGTCGACGAGATCGTGATCGTGGACACGGGCTCGACCGATGCCACGATCGAGATCGCCCGCTCGTTTGGGGCACGCGTGATCGAGCGGGAGTGGACGGGGTCGTTTGCCGACGCGCGCAACGTGTCCTTCGATGCGGCTACCGGCGACTGGTTGATGTACTTGGACGCCGACGAGGTGCTCGTGCACGATGACCGCGAGCTGTTGCGTTCGCTGACGGGGCGTTCCTGGCGGGAGGCGTTCTACTTCGCGCAGACCAGCTACACGGGCGACAGCGAGGACGGCGGCGCGGTGGCGCATGACGTGCTGCGCATGTTTCGTAACCGCGATGATTATCGCTTCGAGGGGCGCTTGCACGAGCAGGTGGCCCATCGGCTCCCCGGTTACCTGCCCGAGCGTATCGAGACCGCTGGCGTGCGCATCGAGCACTACGGCTACCTGGGGGTCGTGCGCGAGGCACGCCGCAAGTCCGATCGCAACATCGAGCTGCTGCGCTTGCAGCAGGCCGAAGGGCCGCCAAACCCGTTCCTGCACTTCAACCTCGGCTGCGAGTACGCGGCCGCCGGTGACCGTCCTGCTGCGCTAATCGAGTTCGAACGCGCGTGGTCGATGCTCGAGGGCGCCGAGGACAAAAGTAGCTACAAGTTTGCGCCTGCGCTGATGAATCGGCTCGTGAAGGCGCTGCGCATGTGCGGGCGTCCATCGCAGGCACTTGTGCGTGCTAGGCAGGGGCTTGAGCTCTTCCCGGGCTTCACCGATCTGGTGCTTGAGCAGGCGCACGCGGCGATCGCGCTGGACAGGCAAGACCAGGCAATCGTGCTGCTCGAGCGTTGTATTGAGATGGGCGAAGCCTCACGCGGCTACACCTCGACGGTCGGCACTGGCACATTCCTGCCGCGGCTGCAGCTGGCACAGTTGAAACGCAGCAGCGGGGATCTGCAGGGCGCGATCGCGCAGCTCGAGCACTGCGCTCGCGAGCACCCTCGTTTCATCGGCTCGGTGCTGCCATATGCGAGTGCGCTGCTCGAGAGTGGGCTGGAGCCTCGCGAGGTCGTAGCGACGATCGAGCAACATATGCCCGATCTCGTTCCTTCGGGCCGTTTCATGCTCGGCACGGCGTTGTATGAGGCCGGCGCGACGAGCGCCGGCGAGGAGCAGTTCAGGCTGGTGCTCGCGCGCAACCCCCACTCGGCCCGCGCGCGTGTTGCGCTCGCCGAGGGGCTGCTAGCACAGCGGCGCTATGCCGAGGCGGCTGCCGAGGCGGCACTGGTTCGCAGCGATGACCAACTGGCGGTGATCGCCTGTCGTAGCGAGCTGTTCGCGCGGATGGCGGGGGACGATCCGCCTGGTGCTGCGCCAGCGCTCGAGAAGGCTCAACAGGCGGGGATGGCGGATGCCGAGCTCGACCTGTTCCGTGCGTGGATGCAACGAGCTAGCACGGGGGAGTGCTCCACAGAGCTTGCTGAGGAGGCCCTGCCGCAGCTCGAGGTGATGCTCGAGGCACTGCTGCGCGTTCACGACTTCGAGGCGTTTGAAGCCCTGCTCGACGTTTTCCAGCGCTCGCCCATTGGCGAACGCGAGCGCCGTGAGCTGCTCGCCGAGATATATATGCGCCGCGGGTTTGCCGCCTCCGCGGCCGAACAGTGGATGGCCGTATGTCGCCAGGAGCCTGATGTCCGTGCGCTGCTGGGCCTCGCCCGCGTCGCTGCTGCCCACGGTATGACGCGTGAGGCGGACGATTTCGCTGGTGCTGTGCTCTCTCGAGACCCCGAAAACAAGCTCGCCGCGAGCCTGCTCTCACGCACGGCAGCCGCGTAGCGCATGAGGTTGATGAGGTGGAGCAGGCGCGCAAGTCATGTCGCAGTTGGAGGAGATCCTTCAAGTTTCAGCAAAGGACGTCGATGACGGTATTGAACGCAAGCGCGAGGCGGCCCAGGGAATGGACCGCGAAACACCGTTTTCAGGGAGAAAACGCCATATGAGCTCGCCTATCCTGCCCATAACAGACATTTCGGGCTGCCCTACAGACACGCCCCAAGTACCCACTGCCGCCGAGGACATCGGCGTGGTCGTCTCCACCCTGAGTGCCGGGG
Source organism: Solirubrobacteraceae bacterium (assembly GCA_036513795.1). Lineage (GTDB taxonomy): Bacteria > Actinomycetota > Thermoleophilia > Solirubrobacterales > Solirubrobacteraceae > Palsa-744. The sequence continues at coordinate 14,091 of DATBYJ010000007.1, forward strand.
AGTATCCGTTGACGCTGATCGCTAGCCGCGGCGGCCCACCACCGGAGCTACTCGAGCAGATCGCCGTTGCTGGCGCGATCGAGGAACAGCTGCGTGAAAGCGGACGCCAACTGCGCTTCTCGCTGCAAGCAAACGGGGAGCGCACGAGGATTGAGTTGGTCGACTGCGACGGGAACGTGATGCGCAGGCTGTCGACCGCCGAGGCGCTCGAGTTGGCGGCTGGAAAGCCGCTGCTGTAGTTAGTCATGTCGACGTCAGGGCTTGGCCTCAACTCCAGCAGCGCTGCGCCCATCACGGTCACGGGTTTGGCGTCTGGTCTGGAAACGACAAAGATCATCGAAGCTTTGATGAGCTCCGAACGCGCGCCCGTCAAACACCTCACAAACCAGCAGTACAAGCTGGGGGCGGAGGAGAGTCAGCTGCAGAGCATCCAGGGCAAGCTCCAGCAGCTCTCGCTGGTGGCTTCTGAATTCAGTCTTCCTTCGTTGTTTGACAGCTCACAGTCGGTCACTTCGAGCGAACCGCAGCGTGTCAGCGCGACCAGTAGCTCGGGTGCCGGCGTCGGCGGTTACGAGGTGGAAGTCACCCAGCTGGCGAACTCCGCGCAGCGAACCTTTAGCTTTGCCACGCCGCCGAGCGAACAGACGCTCACAATCGATGGGCAGGAATTTACGCTCAAAGAAGGCGAGAGTGCTCAGGAACTGGCGAGTGCCATCAACGCCAACAGCAAAGCTAGCGTCTATGCGGCGGTTCTCACATCGGGGGCGATCGTGTTCTCCGACCGCGCGACCGGTGATGGCGGCAGCGAATTCATCAAAGTTTCAGGCGTTGCGCTGACGGAAGTCGCGGGAACTGCCAAAGAAGGTAAGAACGCCAAATTCTTGGTCGATGGTGTCGAAGGAGAATCAGCCTCCAACACGGTCACGGATGCGATCCCTGGTGTCACGCTCACACTGGGCGGACTGACGCCGACGGGGCCTGTGACGATCGACGTGGAGCCTCCCGGGCCCAGCTCGAATGTTGTGGAAGCTCAGGTGCAGTCGTTCATCAAGCTGTACAACTCGATCGTTGAAGAAGTACAAACCCAGCTACAGACCAAGCCGGCGGCAAAATCTGCCACCAAGGCCGAATACGAATCGGGCATTCTCTTCGGCGACGCCGAACTGACGAGCCTGCTCGACGGTATGCGGGAGACCATGTATGAACCGATCGAAGGTCTCTCGAGCGAAATGTCGAGCCTGTTTGACATCGGTATCAGCACCGGTTCGGCAGTCGGTTCGGGGACCTCTTCCCAGGCTTCCCTGGAAGGGCTGTTGACGCTGGAACCGGCAAAGCTCTCGGAAGCCCTCAAGGCCAACCCCGCCGGCGTGCAGAAGATGCTCCAGCAGTGGTCGCAGAAGCTCCAGACCCAGGTCAACGACGCAGGTGCGCCGGGTGGCGGGCTCGAAGCGCGCATCAATGGCGACAGCGCCCAGGTCAGTCAGCTGACGATTCAAATCAACACCATGAACGAACTGCTCGCCCACCGGGAAAAGGCTCTCCAGGCAACATATGCCGCTCTGGAAAGCGTGATCTCGCGAAACACCGCACAGAGCACCTGGCTGACTCAGCAGGAGGAATCGCTGAGTAAGTCAGGGATTTAGCCGGTCTCGGTTCTTGGATTTGCATGTCAACCCTCAGGTTTCTGCGCGCGGGGTCGATCAAGGGTCATAGATGGCCAACGTGACCGCATCTCACGCCGCCTACCGTAGGGGCACGGTGATGGCTGCATCGCCGGCGGAACTTGTGGTGTTGCTCTACGATGGCGCCCGTCGCTTCCTGCGCCAGGGAGCGGTCGCGATGGGGGAAGGCGAGGTCGAGCGCGCTCACAACACGCTGCGCTTCGGTGAACGGATCATTAATCACCTCGACGCAACGCTTGACTTTCAGCAGGGCGATATTGCGCAGCACCTGCATTCGGTCTACCGCTTCTGTCTGTCGCATCTCAACACCGCGCGTATGCGCCAGGAGCCTGCCATGGTCGAAGAGGTGATCGATCTACTGGGGGAGCTGCGCGACGCCTGGAGCGAGATCGCCGCCGAGGCTGAGCGCGGGTGAGCACCCGGCCGTCCGGCGCCCGCGACGACGCTGGCGCCCGCGAGGACGCTGGCGGTACGCAGGCGCTGCTCGAGCGCTACGAGGCAATTCACGCGCACGCGGAGCTCGAACTGGAGCTAGCGGGAGGCGGGGAGATCGATCGCCTTGCCGAGCTGGGCGGGCGCTGGGAGGAGCTGATCGAGGGCTTGCCGACGCAGCCGCCGCGGGCTGCCGCCGAGTTGCTTCACCGTGCGCGGCTGATCCACGATCGCACCCATATCGAGCTCGAGCGTCTACGTGAGACGCTGCTCGCAGACATGGCCACGACGACGCGCTCCAAGCGCGCTGCCGATGGATATGCGGGGCAGTTGCGGCGACGGCCGCGGCTGGATCGCAGCGCCTAGGCCGGCTATCGGGTTTGCCTGGGCCGTCGGGCTCATAACTGAAGGCCGCAGGTTCGAATTCCGCCCCCGCTATCTGGAAAGGCCCTGCAAATCCGAGGTTTATCTTTGGTCGCTGGTTCGGTACGCCTGGGGCTCCGGGGGTTCATTGACGCCGCCCCCAGGCCGAAGTTCGGCTTCTCACCTGGCCCGTCGGTAGCGGATGTGTGTGGCGAGCGGGGAGTGGAGCACCTCGACCGGCTCGAATCCGAGGGACTCGACTCCGTCGAACAGCCGCTCGCCGGATCCGAACAGGATGGGGACTACGTCGAGCGTGAGTTCGTCGATCACTCCGGCGGCGAGCGCCTGACGGACGGTCGAGGCGCCGCCGGCGATGTCGATGCCATCCTCACCGGCCGTCTCACGCGCCTGCGCGTAGGCGGCCTCGAAGCCCTGGGTTACGAAGTGGAAGCTCGTGCCGCCCTGCATCTCGATCGGCTCGCGCGCGTGGTGGGTGAGCACGAAGACCGGCGCGTGGAATGGCGGATCGTCGCCCCACCAGCCGTTCCACTGCCGATCCCACTCGCCACGCACCGGGCCGAACATGTTGCGGCCCATGACGAATGCCCTGGCGGTCGTCAGCCGGTCGACCTCGGCCCGGTTCTCGTCGGGAGTGTCGAACATCCAGGCGTGCAGCTTGCCGCCCGAGCCGTCGCCGCCGTCGTCGCCGAACGGGCGCTCCTCGGTCTGGTTGAGCCCGGCTGAGTACCCGTCGGCCGAGACCGTGATGTCGCAGATCACCCTGCCCATACGCTCGGTCAATGCTCTCTCCTCCTCGTAGCGATCTGAGTCGCCTTCGCGGTGAGCTTCCTGTCCGGCGTCAGCATGAGGGCAAGCCTCGCTGCTACCGAGCGGCGGCGCCAGATGCGGATGTCATCAGTCGGCGTCGGCGTTCGCGCGTGGCCGGCCGATGACAAGTGTCATCGCCGCCGAACGACGTGGTCGCAACA
>DATBYJ010000008.1:0-10830 GCA_036513795.1 Solirubrobacteraceae bacterium
CGCCGCTGGGTGAGGCGCTTGGTGAGGTTCTGCGCAGTGAGGGCATCGAGCTCGTCCTGTCGGCGAACGCAAGCGCCGCACGACGCGAGGGCGAGGACTACGTCGTCGAGATCGACGACGGACGCGAACTGCGTGGCGAGAGGCTGCTCGTCGCCACCGGCCGTCGTCCGCGGGTGCTCGGGCTCGGCCTGGAAACCGTCGGCATCGAGGCCGACGCACACGGAGTTCCAGTAGACGCGCATTTGCGGGCAGCGGCGAACGTGTGGGCGATCGGCGACGTAAACGGGCAGTGGCCGCTCACCCACGTCGGCAAGTACGAGGGCGAAGTGGTCGCCGCGAACATCCTCGGCGAGCCGCGAAAGGCCAACTACGACGCCGTTCCCCGGGTCGTCTACACCGACCCGCAAGCCGCGGCGGTCGGCGCCTCTGCCGGCCGCTTCAGTGCCATGGTGCCGCTGTCGGAGGTGGCAAAGACTGCGACCTACACACGAGCCTACGCCGACAGCAACGGCTTCCTGACGCTGCTCAGCGACGGCGAGCGTCTGACAGGCGCCTACGCGCTCGGCCCCGAGGCGGGGGAGTGGCTGCAGCAGGCGACGCTCGCAATCCGCGCCCAGGTCCCACTCGGCGTTCTGACGGACACGATCCAGCCGTTCCCGACATTCTCGGAGATCTTCGTCGCCGCGCTGAAGGCGCTTCGCGCTGACATCGCGGCAGCGTCCAAGGCGGTCGGCACGGGACCACCGATGGCGAGTTGACGGAGGGAGAAACTTGGGGAGCTGGCAGAAGCATGCGTGTCAACGGATGCCACTCGCACTGATGCTCCAGACGACAAGCGTCCCTCTGCGTCGTTGCCTTAGAGCCAAATCAGACGTTGGGCGATACTGGTCGGAAGGGTGCGAAACTTAGCTTGCCAGAGCGGGCTCGCGGGGTCGGCTGCGACCGTTTGCGTCCGTAAGTAACACACCACCAGTCGCACAAGAGCGCCTGGCTCCGCGCGCCCGAGGCTTTGGGGCGTGGGGACCTCTGGCGGGGTCCGCAACCACGCCTACAATCCTCCAAATGCTGTCTGTTGCCGAAGCCGCCGAGAAGATCGGGAGGAATCCTGAGACGGTGCGCCGCTGGATCAGGTCCGGTCGTTTGCCGGCACGACGCGTCGGCCGACACCACGAGATAGAGGCTGGCGACCTTCGCCAAATCGAAGACGAGCTATTCCCGATGGCCGAGCTGCCTGACGAGTGGAAGGTCGGCGATGACGGCTCACCAGCCCCTAACTGGGTAGCGGCACTGCACCGCTCTCGCAGCGGACACTAGCCCCCGCATGCTCGTAGTCGACGCGTCGGTAGCGGTGGCAGCCTGCCACTCCCCAGTGGGCTTTGCGCGACTTCGCGGACACGAACTGGTCGCGCCTCAGCTCATGCTCGTCGAGGCGAGCTCGGTACTGCACGAGATGGCCTGGCGCAAAGAGATCTCGTCAGAGCGCTCCAAGACAATGCTCGACCGGCTACTCAAAGCGCCAGTTCAGATCCGAACGCCCGATGGCCTGATCCAGGCCGCATGGCGCGTCGCAGACGACCTCGGCTGGGCTAAGACCTACGACGCACAATACGTGGCACTGGCACAAATGCTCGCCTGCAAGCTGGTGAGCGTAGACGAGCGCCTGCTCCGCGGAGTCGCCCGGCTCAACATTGCCCTGCGGCCACGCGACCTGTAGACGCATCTGGCACCCGCATACAACTGTCATGGGCGATACTGGGCTCGAACCAGTGACCTCCGCCTTGTCGAGGCGGCGCTCTCCCAGCTGAGCTAATCGCCCTGGGATCGGCTGCTTAGGGTATCAACGAGCAAAGCCTGCCCTACGGCCCGGAGACATCATGTCGCCCAACCCACGGGGCACTGAGCCGAGCACGGCGGGGAGTTGATCCCATCCGCGCCCGGCTCCACGCGCTCAAGGAGCGATGACGACTGTGCCTTCGCGCCCTTCCATGCCAGCCGATTCGCCATACGGCGACGCTGCGCCACGGCTAGCTTCAGCGCTCGAGCCGGATCCAGCTTCGACTTCTGTGGTCTGCCCGCTTTCTTCACCTTCACTGGAGGAACCGCGAGATTCGTACGGCGAGCTGCCGTAGGGCGAGCGTTCGCCGTACCCAGTCCGAGGTTGTTCAGCGCTTTGCGTGGCCGACGCATAGGTCACGCCCTGTCCGGACTCGATCTTCTTGACTGCCGCAGCGACGGTGTTGGATGAGATAGCAAAGCCCACGCCCGTGCTACCGGGTTGCGAGCCGCCGATCGTGGAGGCGTCGCTGGCGATCTGGGAGTTCACGCCGATCACATCACCCTGTTCGTTGAGCAGCGGTCCGCCTGAGTTGCCAGGGTTGAGCGCCGCGTCGGTTTGGATCGCGCCAGTGATCTTGAAGCCGTCCGGCGCCGATATTTCGCGGTTGAGCGCGGAGACGATGCCTTTCGTAAGGGTCTCTTCGAGTCCATACGGATTGCCGATCGCGTATACGGAGTCGCCGACCTGAAGCGAGCTCGAGCTGACGAGCGTCAATGGCTCCAGGCCGAGGCCCGACGGATTGACGCGAATCAGCGCCAGGTCTTGGTTGGCTTCTTCGCCCACGATAGTTGCGCTGCGGGTGACTTTCGATGAGCCACTGGCATCGACGGTGATGCTCGTGGCACCCTTGATCACATGGTCGTTCGTGAGGATCAGGCCGCTGTCGTTCAACACGATGCCGGTGCCCTCGTCCTCCCCATCCGTGGTGATGGCCTTGATCGACACCACTCCCTTGGCGTCACGCTGGTAGATCTGGGTGGCTGACAGGGCCGTGGAGGAGGCATCGCGTCGCGTACCTGTCGAGGCCGATGCGGTGCTCGCCAGCGCCGCATTGGATGTTGAGCTCCGAGCGCGACCGCCAAACAGGATCACGGCACCGCCGGCAACGATCCCGCCGACGAGTGCTGCCAGCAACATGGGTGCAAGTAGACGTCTCACGGATCACCTCTAGTTCTTCGGGGAACGTCATCTTGCAGCGGCGCCCTGTGCGGACGCTAACGAAGCTCGAAAGCATCGCTAAGCAATGCCGAAGAAGTTGATAACGGTCCACCCTGAGCGAACAGCAGCGGCCCGGTACGCTTAGAAGCCCTGGCGACGTGGCGGAGTGGCTACGCAGCGGCCTGCAAAGCCGTCTACACCGGTTCGATTCCGGTCGTCGCCTTGGGGACCGTTTATCGTCGGGCGACAACTCGGGTTGGGCACGGAACTCGTCGCCAGGATTCGAGATGCCCCAGTTGGTCGCGTGGGTCTGTCCAGGGGCTTCGCAGAACCAGCCACCAGCAGGGAGACGGACGTTCGACTCCGACCCAGCGGGGCCCCGGCCCGCAGCGCCCTACAGCACCCGCAACAGCAGCGCGCCACCAGGCAATTCCCCCTCGATCAGCGACACCACCACATAGATCGCAACCGCCGCAAACAGCACCAGCTTGATCGCTTGACGGGCGGTCCAGAAGAACAGCTCCCGCTCTGCCCTGCGGACGTCGATTGGCGCACGGGCTCTATGAGGCAGTCCCACAACGCCACCCTCCGCTCGTGAAGCACCCGCCCATGGCTCCTTCTACTCTCCGCAATCGTCCCTGCTTATGGCATGACTCTCCCCTAATCGGGGCAGATTTTGGAAGAGATGTTTCTGTCTCAGACAGTCAGCTGCGTTCGACCCCAGCTAGCGCCTCTTGCAACGAGTGCTCGCTCTGAGGTCCACGCAGGACCTTGCGGATGCGGCCGTGGGTGTCGATCACGAACGTCGTTGGCAAATCGGGTATGTGGTAGGAGTTGCCGACGAACCCTTCCGCGTCGCGCAGGTTTGGAAATGTCCAGTGGTGGCTGCGGATGAACTGCATCGCCCCCGAGCGCGCATCGCTCCAGTCCACTCCCACGATCCTGCCCCTTCCGATGGGGCTCGCCGCGAAGCGCTCGATCGCGGGCGCCTCTTCCCCGCACGGGCCGCACCAGCTCGCCCAGAACACAACCATCGCCGGGCGGCCACCGGCGCCCGCCAGCAGGCTTCTAAGCGTCATCGGACCGCCAGAGAGCGTTTCCCGCGGCAGCGCCAGCGCCAGCCGTCCGGTGGAGGAACTGGAGGCCAGGCCGAACACCGCCAGCACGACAACCGCGGCGACCGTTAGCAGCGAAGCGAGGATCCTCAGCCGCCGTGTCATCGGCGGGAACACTCAACGAGCGGCCAGCAGGGGCACGTCGTGGGCGATTTCTGAGGGCTGGAAGCTCGACGCGTAAAGGGTCAGCCGCTGCCCGGTGCCGGTGACCCCATAAACCAGCCCTGAATGGTTGATGAACTGGGGTTGCTGGGCATCTCGTTCTGAGCCCACCCCCCACGCCTTCCACACCCGTGCCAGTTCCTTAGCGTTGCCGATCAGGTATTGCATCCGCCCAGTCATCTCGTGGCGAGCGAGGAACGCTGCCACCGCCTTGGGAGTATCGCCCCGGGGATCGACTGAGACCGCGATGATCTGCACTTTGGAGGCCGTCGTTGGTCCCATCAGGTTCAGCGCCACGCGCAGATTGGAAGTGATCAGCGGGCAGACGTCCGGGCAGTTGGTGTACAGGAACGTCACCAGCACCGCCTTGCCTTTGTAGGAGGCGATGTTCACTCGCTGGCCGAGGTAATTGCGCAGCGAAAGCGCCGGCGCCTGCTTGACAGGTTCCAGCACCGCCGCAGCTTGGAAATCCTGTGCCCGTGCCTGCGAGCGCTTGGCTTGCGCCCCGGATGAGCCGCCGATCGCCACCACCGCAATCACCCCTGCTGCCACCACCAGCACCAGCAGCGACAGAATCACCCGCAGATCCAGTCCGTTCTTGCGCATACGCAAGCGAACTTATCAGTGCGCACGTTCCAGCGGGCGCGGTTGCGTCGGCAAGAAAGCTTGCAGACCTTCCTATGGGATGCATATTGCAAACAGATGTGTTACGTTGCGCCCCGTTCGTGCCGAGTCCTGCACCCCAAGGGGTCCAGGAGCGGGGGACCCAGTGCAGCCAACAAAAGGCTGCTGGGGCGAATCGCCACAGAGTGTGGCGTAGCGTAGTCGTTTACGCGAGCCCGTCAGCTAACCCCGTAGGCGCCATGCAAAGAAATTGAAAGGACGCTTTCGGATGCCCGGATCCTCGCGCGATCTTGCAGTTCTCGACCACTGGAGTGAATCGCTAGAGCGCTCACGCGCACGCCGGTCTCGAGCCGACCGAGGGCGTGGGCGCCGTGGCGCACATCCGAGCGCCTCACTGTCCATGCTGCTGGACCCCCACGGTCAGCGCCAGCAAGTGCGCGACCTCGCCGAGAACGAGCCGTGGCAACTTTCGCTGGGACGTTCCCGTGCCCGCAGGCGCGCCGTGGAGCTGCGCTTCGTGCCCACCACCTCCCGTGCCAAGCGCGTATCGCTGGGCGCACTTGTTGCCCTGAGCGTGGGCCCTACCGCCAGCCTCGCAAGCGCCGGCGCCACCAGCAGCACATCTGCCGCCACGGGGCCGGCCACCACCACCGAACACACGATCGAACTCAGCGAAGGCAGCGAAGGCCGCCAGGTCAAGCTCCTGCAGCAGGCGCTCGGCGGAGTCAAGGTGGACGGCGTGTTCGGACCGGAAACTGAAGCCGCCGTACGCAGCTTCCAGGAAAGCAGAGGGCTGACCGTGGACGGCGTCGTGGGAGCGCAAACGAGCGCCGCACTGCGCACCCAGAGTGCAGGCAACGCGTTCATCGCGGATGTCAGCAACACGCTCCCAGGGACAGAATCGCTACCCGTCCCTGCAGTTACCTCCGCATCCACGCCAACCGCTACGGCAGCCACGGCTACGGACACCGCCCCTGGCACTGCCAGCAGCCAGGGTGTAACGCACACGGCGAGCGCCACCACCGGAGGCGCGGAAGCCGAAGGCGAAGCGATCGAACCGGCAGAAGCTGAAGCGGAAGCCAAGAACGTGGAAGTCGAAGAACAAGCGCAAGAAAAGCACGTTGAAGAAACTGAAACGAGCGCGGTCAAACAGCTGCAGAGTGCGCTTCACGTTGCCCCTGACGGCAACTTCGGCCCTGAAACAGAGGCAGCTGTACGCCGCCTGCAGGCCCGTCACGGCCTGTCAGTTGACGGCATCGTCGGGCCTTCCACATGGAACGTGATCGGTGTGCAGGACAAAGAAACCATCACCCCCCCAGCCTCCGCGCTACCCAAGCCGGCAACCCATCACCATCACCTCGCCACCGCCGCCACCAGCGACACGGGACTAACCGCAGGTAGCGGTGGCGCAGCCGAAACAGCACCCACGGAAACCGCCGAAGGCACGACTGCCGTCGAGTGGCTGCAGAAGGCACTCAAACTCCCCGTCGACGGTGAATTCGGTCCCGAGACGGAGGCCGCCGTGCGGCGCCTGCAGGCCCGCCATGGCCTTAGCGTGGACGGCGTCGTCGGCCCCTCCACGTGGGCGCTGATCGGGGTGCAGAATGCAGCCACGCTCACCCCCCCGGCGTCCGCCCTCGCCGCACCCAGCGCAGCAAGCGACGGCTCCAGCACAAGTGCTGCGGACGGCGCCGGCGGAGGCGAAGCGGAAAGCATCGTCGCGCGCGTGATCGCAGCCGCGGATGAAATCGCCACACGCCCATATGTGTGGGGCGGCGGACACGGCTCGTTCGAGTCCTACGGCTATGACTGCTCTGGCTCGGTCTCCTACGCGCTGCACGGCGGTGGCCTGCTCAGCTCCCCCGAGGACTCCACTGGCCTTGAGTCCTACGGCGAACCGGGACCAGGCAAATACATCACCATCTACGCCAACGCCGAACACGCATACATGGTCATCGACGGCAAACGCTTCGACACGGTCGCCCTCGCAGAAGGCGGCTCCCGCTGGGGCGGCGCTTCGGATGACGGCGGCGGCTTCGTCGAACGTCACCCTGACGGGCTGTAAACACCCGCCCGAGCGTCCCGTCCCAAGCGCGGCCTAGCTTGCGCTCCTCCACCTTCCCCCAACGACGGCAAGAGGAGGCGCAGCGATGCTCGCACGCGCGCATACGTTCACGATCGAGGGCCTTCATGCGCGGCATGTGACCGTGGAGGTGGACGTGCGACGGGGCCTGCCCGGCTTTGCCATCGTGGGTCTCGCCGATGCGGCGGTGCGCGAGGCGCGTGAGCGCATCCAGGCGGCGATCCTCAACTCGGGATATGAGTTCCCCGCACGGCGGATCGTCGCGAATCTCGCCCCTGGAGACGTGAGGAAGGCCGGCCCAGGACTCGACCTCGCGCTCGCGTGTGCTGTGCTGGGCGCGAGCGGCCAGCTGCCAGCGGACAGCCTCGAGCGGGTGGCGCTGTTTGGCGAGCTGGCGCTGGACGGCGCCGTTCGGGCCTCCCGCGGCACGTTGGCCGTCGCACAGTCGACGCAGCGGGCCGGCCTTGGCAAGCTGCTGCTTGCCAGCACGCGCGCACGCGAGGCCGGGCTGATCGACGGCTTGCAGGTGGCGGCGGTGGAGCAGCTTTGTAGCGCCGTGCGCGTGCTCGGTGGCGGACGCGGCGACGCCCTGCCGCCCGAGCACGCAGCTGCCCGCGCGGTCGATCCCGGCGCAGCCGGCTTGCTGACCCCTGCCTTCCCCGCGGTGGACCTGGGCGAGGTAGTCGGACAACCCCACGCAGTAAGAACACTCGTGATCGCTGCCGCCGGCGCGCACAACATTCTCTTGAGCGGCCCGCCGGGTACAGGCAAGACGATGCTCGCGCAACGCCTGCCCTCGATCCTGCCAGCACTCAACAAGCCTGAAGCGATCGAGGTGACGCGCATCCACAGCGTCATGGGAGCACGTATCCACGCACTGGCCGCCAGCCGACCGTTCCGCGCGCCGCATCACTCGATAACCGCAGCTGGGCTGCTCGGCGGAGCGCTGCGGGGTTCGCTCGGCGAGGCCGTGCTTGCACATCACGGTGTGCTGTTCCTTGATGAGCTCTCCGAGTTCACCCGCCCCGCGCTCGAGGCGCTTCGCCAGCCGCTCGAGGAGGGCCGCGTCGCCATCGCAAGAGCGCATCACTCGGCCATCTACCCCGCCCGCTTCATGCTCGTCGCAGCCACCAACCCGTGCCCGTGTGGATATGCGGGCGACAGCGATCGCTGTGCTTGCAGCGAAGCGGATATGGCCCGCCACCGCAAGCGCCTGAGCGGCCCGCTACTGGACCGCATCGATCTGCTGGTCAATCTCCAGCGCGACACCGCACGTGAGCGTGGCGCTGAGCCGCTGCTCAGCTCAGCCGAGGCGCTCAAGCGGGTCGCTGACGCCCGCGCGCGCCAGGCGCGACGGCTGGCTGATGAGAGCGTGTCAGTGAACGCCCACATGGACGCGCGCATGCTGGCGCGACACGTGCGCCTGGATGAGCGCGGCGAGCGCATGCTTGCAGCGGCGCGACATGGCGGTCTGTTGAGCGCGCGCGGAGAGCACCGGGTGCTGAAGGTCGCACGCACAATCGCCGACCTGCGCGCGAGCCAGCAAGTGCACGCCAGCGATCTTGGTGCCGCGCTGGCGCTGCGCCCTGATGTGGTGCTCGCAGGCAGCCGCGTCGCATGAGCTCGCACCTGCCCACCGATGAGTCGCAACGTGGAGCGTGCGTGAGTTGCTTGCGTCGCAGCTGGCTACTGGGCGAACTAAGCGGGCCGCTTGACTACTGCGCACGCGACCGCGCGCGGCTAATCGACGTCCTGGCCCTGGGAGATGAGGATCTCCTGCGGGCCGTCGCTGGCAGGCGTGCCGGCGAGCTCGCAGATCACTACAAGCGCTTCCAGGTTGACGATCATCAGCACACTCGGCACGAGAGTATCTGTCGACATCGACGTGGCTACCCGCGTGGGCTGTGCGGCGTCATAGCACCACACATGCTCGAGGTTGCCGGCAGCGTCGAGCGCCTGGCGAAGCTGGCCGCCACGCCCGTGGTGGCGATCGTGGGCTCCAGGGGACCCAGCGACTACGGCATGGAAACCGCGAGGAACCTCGCACGAGGGCTCGCAGCGAGCGGTGTAATCGTGAGCGCCCACCTGAGCGACGGGATCGCTGCGGCAGCCCACGCGGGCGCACTGGACGCACAGGGTACGAGCATCGCTGTGATGGGTGGCGGGCTGGACGTGTCCTGCCCGGCTCGCAGACGATCTTTGTACGAGCGAGTAAGCAGCGCTGGATGCGCGGTGTCTGAGCTGCCCCACGCTTGCAGCGGACGCCGCTGGGGGCAGCTGGCTGCCGAGCGGATCGTGGTGGGAGTCGCCCAGCTAACGGTGCTGGTGGAGGCCGATCACACTCCAGGGGAGCTCGCAGCGGCACACATCACGCAGATGCTCGGCCGCACCCTCGGCGCAATTCCAGGACGGGTGAGCTCTCCCCTCTCCGCCGGCCCACACGCCCTGTTGCGAGACGGCGCGCAGCTGGTCCGCGGACCAGGCGACGTGCTCGAGCTGCTCCACCTCCAGGATGACCGGATACCGGATGCGCGACCGGCACGGGCGCTCCTGGAGTCGACCGCTGCCGGCGGCCTGCCGCGAGAGCTCAAGGACACACTCGCGCGCGTTGGCAGCGGCTGTGACACACCCGAGAAGCTGATGAGCTCGGGTGGGGACCCAGAGAGGGTGCTGCTAGCTCTAAGCGAGCTGGAGCTGTTGGGGCTGCTAGGTCGAGGCGACGGCGGCCGCTACCTGCCACGACAGCCAATCGCAGCACTTGGGTAACTGAGACCCAGGGCCAGGACCGGGATTTTCTGTGAAGCGGATGAAGGGATTCGAACCCTCGACCTTCGCCATGGCAAGGCGACGCTCTAGCCAGCTGAGCTACATCCGCAAGGTGCGGTCATTCTAGCCGTCACGCGCCCGCGAGGTACGCAAGACGCAACAGCGCAGATCAGACGGGCCGCCGCGCTTTGACCTGGTAGACCGCCGTGAGCCCAGTTGTGAAGCCGTGGCCCGCTGCGCGCAGGTATAGCCGCCACACTCGCGTGCGCTCCACACCAGCCAGCCGCTCGGCCTCATCGATGTGCTCGTCCAGTCTTCGCGCCCAGTGGCGCAGCGTCTCTGCGTAGTCCTCGCGAAAGCCCTCCACGTGCCCGGTGCGAAAGCCCGCCCGCTCGAGCGCCAGCTGCACGCGCGAGAGCGCCAGCGGCTCGCCGTCCGGGAACACGTAGCGAGTCGAGAACAGATCCTCCAGCGGCTCCGCCCCCGGATCGAGCGCCGCGATCGCGTGATTCAGCAGCGTGCCGCCCGGCTTGAGGATGTCGAACAGCGTCTTCGCATAGACGTCGATCTGGCTATCGCCCACATGCTCAGACATGCCAATGCTCGAGATCGCGTCAAACGAGGCGTGCGCCAGCCGCCGATAGTCCTGCACGCGGATCTCCACCCGATCTGCCATCCCCGCATCCGCCACACGTTCACGCGCGCGTTCGGCCTGGCGCTCGGACAGCGTGATGCCAACCACGTCGACCCCGTGCTCGCGAGCGACATGGATCGCGAAGCTGCCCCAGCCGCAGCCCACGTCCAGCACCCGCATCCCCGGCTCGAGGTCGAGCTTGCCAGCCACCAGCTCCAGTTTCGCGCGCTGCGCCTCCTCGAGCGTGCTCGCGCCCCGCGAGAAGATCCCGCAGCTGTAGGTCATCGACTCGTCCAGGAACAGAGCAAAGAACTCGTTGCCTACGTCGTAGTGGTAGCGAACCGCCGCCGCGTCGCGCTCCGCGCTGTGCAGCTGCCCGCGCAGAATCAGCTCGATCCCCGGGCGACGTGGCAGCCCGCCCGGCGCCGCGGCGGCCACCAGCGCCAGCCCC
>DATBYJ010000009.1:0-33220 GCA_036513795.1 Solirubrobacteraceae bacterium
TCGAGCCGACGCTCGCACGTCTCCTCGCAGCGCTCGAGCGCCGGCTCCGCGAGGACGCCGCTACTACGCTGGACGCGTGGCGCAGCAAAGACGCGCTGCGCGGTCGCGAGGTCGTGTGGTCCGGGGGAAACGGACGCGCCGAGGGCATCGACGGGGCCGGACGACTGGTCGTCGCGCTCGCCGATGGTGGCTCCACCACGCTCGGCTCGGGCGAGGTGCACCTGCACCGGATCAGCTGACGCGGCCAGGCCGCGTGAACGCTAGGCCACGTTCTGGTCGAGCGCGTCGCGCACGTCACGGCGCACCTCGGCATCGACGACCGCCGTCGTCGGGGATTCCTGCTCGACCTCCACGCCAGCCTTCCTCAGCTGCGCGTCCGGCGCCGCGCCGTTGTTCGCGCCCTTCCCGCCTTTGCGTCTGCGCCGCGCGTTGCGCGCGCGGCGTTTGGGGAAGTTGCGCAGCAGCTCGCGCGCCAGCGCCGGCGGCTTGCGCGCCATGCGCGTGCGTGCGCCGCGCAGCGCCTCCTTCGCCTCGGGGGTGTGGGCGAGCGCAGCAGCCAGCAGCGCCGCAGCCAGGCGGCGGTCCTGCTTGCGCGCCGCGTGGATCAGGCGCCGCGCGTTGCGTGCGTGCGCGCCGCCCGCCGAGTTCACGAGCAGGCCGAGCAGGCGCTTCGTCTCTGGCCAGCGCTGCACCGCGTACTCCTCGTGCACGTCGCGCGTGTACTCCGCCAGGCGCCAGATCCATGCGGTGGCCTGGTCGCGGCGACCGATGCGCCGCTCCACGAGCGCGCGCAGCATGATCTTCGTCGCCTCCTTGCGCTCCTCCCGCGACCAGCCGCCGATGATGTCGATCGCCTCGTCAAACGCGTCCGGGTCGCGCAGCGCCGCGATGTCCGTCAGCGCGCGCAGCCGCAGCTGCGAGCTCTTGTTGCGCTTCACAGCCGTAATCAAGAAGCGGCTCTTGAGCTCGCCCGTGCGATCGAAGTGCAGCATCGCCCGCGCCCGGCGCCAGCCGTTCGGCGCCACCCGTGCACCTGCCAGCGCGGCCCACAGGTGCTGCTCGCCGTAGTCCAGGTGCTCCACCGCGATGCGCCACAGCTCGCGCTCGAACACCTGAAAGCGACGCTCCTCCTCAGCGCACACCGGCAGCACTCGGCGCTCCACGCGCATCCTGCGCCCGCGCCCACGCCGCACCGGTCCAACCACGATCGCTCCCCCCCTATAAACATCCCTATCCAGCAGCGAGTGAAGCGTCACCACCGGATCGTCGTGCTTGGTCGCCGGGTGCACGAAGTCCACGACCAACCCCGCCTCCTTGCCCGGGTGGCGGCGCGTCACACGCCCCACGCGCTGCTGGTAGATGCGCTTGGACGCCGTCGGCGCCAGGTGCACGCATACCGTTGCCCTGGGGCTGTTCCAACCCTCCGCCAGCAGCTGGGCGTTAATCAGCACGTCGATGTCGCCGCGCTCGTAGCGGGCCAGGATCTCCACCAACTCGCGCTTGGGCGTCTCGCCTGAGACACCTTCCGCCTTGATGCCCTCCGCGCGAAACGCTTCCGCCAGGTTGTACGCGTGGCGCACACCCGCCGCGTAGACAACCCCGGGAACGCCGTTGAAGCGGGTTTTGTAGAGGTTCGCCACCGCCAGGTTGAACGGCTGCTGGTCGAGCAATTTCGCCAGCTCGTCCTGATCGAACTCCGTGTCCACCTCGCCGCGGCGCAGGGGCACCTTCGCAATCGTCCGCACCCCCACACCCGGGGAGATGCGCACGCAGCGAAGCGGTGCGATTACGCCACGCCGCGCCGCCTGCGCGAGATCGAAGCGCGAGGTCTGGGTGGGGAACAGGTCGGTGACGTGGCGTGCGATCAGCGCGCCCGTGGCGGTCATGCCGATGAAGATCGGGCCCGTCCACTCGCGGATCGCGGCGCTGGTCTTCTCGCCGAGCGCGGTGTGCGCCTCGTCGCAGATGACG
Organism: Solirubrobacteraceae bacterium; assembly: GCA_036513795.1. Taxonomy (GTDB): domain Bacteria; phylum Actinomycetota; class Thermoleophilia; order Solirubrobacterales; family Solirubrobacteraceae; genus Palsa-744. Next base: position 1,972 of record DATBYJ010000009.1, read on the forward strand.
ATCGTGTACGCGCTCGAGATCTTGCCCGCGTTGCGCACGAACCACTGGTAGGTCTCGACCGTTACCGGCCCCTTCACCGAGTCCTCGCCCTTGAGCAGCGGCCGGCTGATGCGCTTGGAGTAGCCGCGGTCGCGTAGCTCGCCCAGGAACTGATCCACGAGGTTGCGCCGGTGGGTGAGGATCAGCACCCCGCCCGTGTGCGACGCCTCCACGAAGCCCAGCGCCGCCACCGTCTTGCCCGCGCCAGTGGCGTGCTCGAACCAGAAGCGCTTGGCCGCGTTCGGGTCCTCGGGCTGGTCAGCGAGCGACTCCTCCTCGTCCTCACCCTCGTCCACCCAGTCGCGGGGCTCCTCCTCGGACTCGCTCTCCTGCTCGAGCTCCTCCTCGTCGTCCTCGTCCTCATCCTCCTCGGCGGACTCCTCCTCGTCGTCTTCGTCCTCCTCATCGTCCTCGTCCGGAGCCGCCCGCTGCACAGGCCCGAGGTCGTCGTCGTCCTCCTCCTCGTCGTCCTCGTCCTCGTCCTCTTCTTCCTCCTCATCCTCGTCCTGCGCGCCGCCGCTCCGCTCTGCGCTACCAGCCGACGCCGAGTCCCCGCCGTTTGTCGAGGCGCCGTCATCCGGACCGAGGATGTCAGCGGACGCAAGCAACTCCGGTGACGCAGACGCCGCGCCACGACCGTTGCCATCGGCGGCCGTCCGCTGCTGCGCCTCAGCAAGCAGCGCCGTGAGCGTGCCCGAAAGCGCGTCTACCTGGTGAGCAGAGAGCACCGTGCCGTCCTCGAGCTTGGGCTCATCATCGGATAGCAGTCGCTCCAACCCCAACAGCAGGGAGAACTCGCGCCGCCAGGCGGTCGACGGGTTCTTTGTCTTTGGATCCGCCTTCAGCTCCGCAAGCGCCTGGTCCAACGCACGCCTACGCGGCGTGCCCGCCGCCAGCGCAACCTCGGGCTCCTCGCCCGCGTGTAGGAAGCGCTCGCGCACGAATTTCTCCGCGCGCTTGATATCGGCGGAACTGGGAATGGTCGCGGCCGCGAGGGCCACTGAGGTGGACTCGGCCATAGAGGCTCTGGACTTCGAGACAGAGCCGCCATCGAAGCTCAGCTTCGGTGCGGCTCGAAGGATTGGTGCCCTACAGGCACCGTTCGTCGGGCGCTACCGCGACCCGACCCAACCTGACGTACCCCAAGGATATAGCACGCGGAGCCTCGATTGAAGTGAACGCGATCTGACACCCTTACGACAATGACCGTCAAAAGCCTGTCCATGACGCTCGCCGCCGTAGCCATCCTGGCGCTGCTCGTTGTCGGCCTGCTGCAGCTGAACGGGTCCCCTGCCAGCACGCCCTCTACGCTCACGCTCGGGCAGATGCGCGCCCGTCTAGCCGGCTCCCCGCCACAGCTGGCTGTCCTGCACGCACAGGCCAACGAGCTTCTTTCCGGAGGCCTAGGAGCCCTGCGTGCCCGCCTCGCAGCGCTACGCGGGAAACCCGTGGTGATCAACAAGTGGGCCTCCTGGTGCGAACCATGCCGCGAGGAGTTCGGGGTCTTCCAGCGCGTCTCTGTCTCCGTTGGGCACAAGGTAGCTTTTCTCGGTATCGACTCCGACGAGAGCAGCCGTGCCGACGCGTTGAGCTTCCTGCATACTTTTCCCCTCAGCTACCCCAGCTACTACGATCACGATGGCAGTGTGGGCACCGCCATCACCGACTCCTCGAACACACCCGTGACCGTCTTCTACAACGCTCACGGCGGCGTTTTCATCCACCAGGGCCCCTACCCGAGCGTCGCCAAGCTCGAACGTGACGTCAAGCGCTACGCATTGGACGCGTGAGCGTTGCCGGAACTGCGAATCGACCCTCTGGGCGGACATCGAACGATCGTCGCCGGCGAGCGCTCGCGGCGGCCAGGGGGCGAGCCGCGCTGCGAGCCGCCACAGCCGATAGACCCCGAACAGGACCCATTCGCGGAGGGCCACGAGGACCGCACGCCGCCGGAGCTCTATGCGGTGCGCCCTGGGGGCGGCCCCGCCAACTCACCCGGATGGCAGGTGCGCGTGGTGCCGAACCTCTATCCAGCGCTATCGCCGCCAGGCGATCGCGCGGACACCCGCAACAGCGCTGGGGGCGCCAATCCGACCGACGTCCGCGGCCAGCCGCAGCTGTTCGCATCGCAGCCCGCCACCGGCGCGCACGAGGTGATCATCAACGGTCCCCAGTCCGTACTGTCACTAGCAGAGCTACCGGTCGAGCAGGTAGTGGGTGCCGTGGAGGTATGGCGCGAGCGGATGCGCGCACATGCCTCGAGCGCCTACCTGCAGCTGATTGTCAACGAGCGCCGTGAGGCCGGTGCCTCGCTGCCCCACACCCATGCCCAGTTGTATGCGCTGGACTTCGTGCCTACGACCGTCGCGCGCGAGCGCGAGCGCGCGAGCGCCCACACCACCCGCACGATGGGCCAGAGCCTGCTCGGCGATCTCGTCGCCGAGGAGGTGCGCCGCCGCGAGCGAATCGTGGCAATCGACGATGAGGCCGTGCTGATGGCTCCTTTCGCCTCGCGCCTGCCCTTCCAGCTGATGCTCGCGCCGCGCAAACCGCGGGCACGCTTCGAGGACTCGGGGCCGTCCGGTGCCGCGCTGCTACACGACGGCCTCTGCCGACTCGCCCGCCACCTCGGATCGAGCCCGCCACTGAACCTGTGGGTGCGCACCGCACCACTCGGCACGGAGGACTTCTGCTGGCGCATAGACGTGCTGCCGCGCCTCACCCACCTCGCCGGCCTGGAGCTCTCCACCGACGTGAACCTCAACATCGTCGCCCCCGAGGACGCTGCGGCGGCGCTGCGCGACGCGTAGGCTCAGCGGCGATCATGCCTCCCGAGGAACGCTTTGTCCCGCGCTTTGCCGCCGAGCCTCCGCAGGAGGAGCTCCCCTACGGGCGCTGGGCCGAGCGCCTGCGCGAGGAGTTCCTCACTGCTGCCCTGGAGCTGGACGGCGACACGAGCGACCTTGGTGAGCCCAGCTCGATCGCGTGGTACCCGGACCGCACCTGGCACGGCCACACCTACGTGCCGGGAACCGCGCAGACCACAGGCGGATACGAGTTGTTCGGCTACGTCCGCTTCCGACCCGCGCTCACATCTTCCTCAGAGGGAGACGACGGCGAGCCCAGCGACTTCTCCGCACACGTGGATTTCACCGACGAGACCGCCGAGCGCAACCCCGACTGGAAGCTCGACCTTTGCGACGAGATCATCGGCTCCTGGCGGGGGACGCTGGGAGCGGTCGCAGCAATGACGCTCGTATGGGGACGCCCGCTCGTCTCCGGCGGGCGTGTGGTCACCGCCGAGCTCGCCGACCTCGCCGTCGACCAATGCGATCTACTCGACGAACGCTTCACGCTGATCGCACCCGACGACTACCGCCACGACCTGCTTGAGATCAAGCTATACGACGTCAAGGGTCGTGAGCTCGCACGTGAGTCGCTGTATGCCGGCGATGACGACGAAGACGAGTCGCAGGACGAGACCGCGGCCGGGTGACCGCGGTCCCTCCCGCTTGCGCGCCGGCATCGTGTCCGGCGGCCCGCGCCATTTGATCAAAGCGGTCTACGTGAGCTTGCAGGCAGCGATGTCTTTCGCCTTCTGCGCAGCCGGGAGCGGTGAGGCGCTGATCACTTCCACGCACACTTCTTTCGCCGCTGCCCGTGCGCCAGCGAGGTTGCCCGCGGCCGCTTTGCTGCAGATACCTTCGACCTTGCTCTTGGTGCTCGCCGCGAGCGTCGGCTCGCGAGCGATGATCAGTTTGCAGATCGCCACGTAGCTCTTTACTGCCGACGCTTCCCCGGCACTGAGTGGCAACGCGGGCGTCGTGGCCGTCGAAGTCGTAGTCGGCTTGCTCGCCGCGGCTGTGGTCGTCGCCGGCGTGCTCGCCGCTGTCGAGGTAGTCGCCGTCGTGGTCGTGGCCGTCGAGCCACTGGTGGAGGAACTGCCGCTGCTTCCACAGGCAGCGATGAGCGCTGAGCACACCAGCGCGAGGACGAGCACCGCAGGACGCCTTCCGATCATTGATTCCCCCTTTGTTGGTGAGAGCGGCGGCCTGTGGCTGTTGAGCCGATCGGCGAACGCGCTGGGCGTCAAGAGTATCCGTGCTCACGGATACGGCGTAAAGTCGGTACCAGCCTAGATGGCCTTGAAACCACCGCGGTAACCAAGTCCAGAAAGAAGGGGGACCAACTTGCCACAGCTCGCCGGCTACAGAAACGAAGGGATGTTTGGGTCGATCGAGAGCGTCGGTACCGCCGGCGTCTTCGGTCAAGTGATGGGGCTCGTTGCGGTCACGCTGTGCTTTTTCACGCTCGGGTCCTATCTCGGGCGCGAAATCGCCGAGGGCGCCTCGATTGTTTGCTTCATCGGCGGCTTCATTTGCATCATTGGCCTGAACGTTGCACGTCGCTCAGAGAGCCTGTCGATCACGCTGCTGTTTGCCGCCGGCCTGCTGCTGGGGCTCGGCATGGGCGGCGTGCTGGACCGTTACGCCGAAACCGAGCCCGATGCCGTCTGGCAGGCGGCCGCGGCTACCGCACTGTTCGTCGGCGGACTGGGCAGCACCGGCTACGCGATCAGGCGAGACCTCTCCGGTGGCTATCGGTTTCTGTTCTTCCTGCTGCTGGCGCTGATTGTGTTCGGGCTCGTGACGGTGTTCGTCGCCATCCCTGGCGGGAACGTCATCTATGCGCTGCTCGGCCTCGGCATCTTCGGCGCGTATACCGTGCTCGACTTCAACCGCATGCGTCGCGCCGGGATGCAGGAAGCGGTTCCGCTCGCTGCCGGCATCTTCCTCGACGTACTCAACATCTTCTTGTTCTTCCTGCGGTTGTTTGGTGGGGGCCGGGATTGAGGCGATCCGGTGGGGAGACCTACGACCGTATAGGGCACAACTACAGGAGGGTCCGCAGACCCGATCCCCGGACCGCCGCGAGTATCAATGCGACACTCGGAGTCGAACCTGGATTTAACCACTCAGGAGACTGGCTTAGCCGCAGCCAGGGGGGCAGCATTTGCAGGCAGTTAAGGGAGCCGCGATCACAGCGGTTCGCGCCGACTACAAGGAGATGATCGCCGCATGGCGCACAACGTGAATCCCTCCGACTCGCCGACAGCGAAGACCATGGACCGCGCTATCGACCTGGCGATCGAGGGCAACTCGCCCTACCCCGAGCACGCCGCGTTCATCGACGCCGAGTCGCCCCATGCCGGCCACGAGATCACGCGCGCGTTCGACGAGGGCTACGCCCCAGCCTGTTCGCTGACTTATGGCATCCCAAAGCGAATGCGGTCGAACTCTCCCCGCCCAGCCTTCTGGGCAAGCAAGACGTTTGCCCGGTAGGCCATAAGCAGCCGATCGGTCGAATGGCGGTGAGACGGAACGAGTCGGCGAAGCCCGACGACCCAGACCACGACGAGCGAGTAGCCGCCCACGAAGGCCGGCACGACACCCGATTCGTGACGGGCAAACACAGCAAGAAGAGCGACCAATGCAGCGCCAGCGACGAGAGCAAGAGCTTCCTGTCTGCGCGGCGGTCCTCGGTAGTCGCTGCGCCGCATCTGCTCCTTGGCGAACGCCGCCGCAAGACTGGCAAGGTGCGGGTCTGTTACCGCTCGCCCATCACGCAGCGCCCCTGCCACCTCCTTTCGGCCCCGGCGGCCGGCGTGCTTCATGGCCTTACCGAGCTCGCCACGCGGCGAGATGCGCCGAGGATCGAGCAGCGGAGCGCCAAACGGCAAGCCAACAGACACCACGATGCTGACCCAATCCATCTCGTGCCCTTTGTACCACGCGTGCCCGTAGCTCGTGATGCCCCCGCCAGGAGTCGAACCTGGATTTACCGCTTAGGAGGCTGGTGCGCAACGAGGCCCGAAAGGCCCAATCTGTAGGCGAATACAGGCGATTCGTGTCGTTGAGACGCGGACGGATACGGTCGGATTACGGCCGATTGGTTGGGGTTTGGGCAGCAGAATGGGGCTGCTGCCCAAAAGATCGGCGGTCCTGGATACGCTCCGGCGAAGGCACGCGTTCCATATAGTCGGCGGCATGCCGAGCCAGTCGATGGCCGCATTCGAGGAGAACTGCGGGGATGTGGAGCGCCTGCTCGACATCCACCGAGAGCTTGCGGGCGACGGACCAGGGAAGAAGCACGGCTTTGAGGTGCTCAACAAGTCTGCGGTCGTCTTGATGTGCGCCGCATGGGAGGCATACTGCGAGGACATCGCTGCAGAGGCCATCGACCATCTCGTGAACCACGCCGCCAACGCATCGAAGCGTAACCTCAATACGCCGAAGACTGCGAACATTAGGAGCCTGTTTCGAGACGCCATAGGGCTCCGCAATGTGCCTTCAGCCTGGTACTGGCAGAAGATGAGTGCCGTGCAGGCGGCTGAAAAGCTCGATAGCTATGTGACCCTTCGCGGGGACATCGCTCATAGATCGAAGGCCGCCGCAACGATCAAAAAGAGCCACGCAAGCAAGTTTGGAGAGCACGTCAAGAGACTCGTCGAGAAGACCGACTGCTACATCAATTACCAGCTCGAAAAGGCGTGCGGCAAGAGTCTGTTCTAGGGGGAACGAAGAGGGCCTGCCAGACGGGCCAGGGAGGCTCACCAGCCCGGCTCGACCGACTTTGTGGATCAGGCTGCCGCCAGCGCCTCCGCAAGGGTGTCCGGGCTGACAGCGAAGTGCTCAGGGACCGTGACGTTGACGACATGATCGCGTTCGAGCAGCCACTTGGCATTGATGATCGTAAGCCCGATGACCTCGCCTTGGGCGTTGAAGCGGAGGACGTGCCCCTCGGGCGTCTCCTCGCTCACAGCGGCTGGCTGGCGATCTCCGAGATGCAGGTAGAGCACATCTCCGCGGTCGTCGTAGGAGGCGTGGTCGAAGGTCAAGCTGCCGATGGTCACTGTCATTGCGTAGTCAGTCCCGGCGGATCTTTGCGGTTGGCGTAGGCGGTCACGATTCGCGCTGGTGCCTCACTGAAGTGTACGACGACGAACAGCCAGCGGCTAGGGCCAAGATCGCGCCTGTAGTAGCGCTCTCGTCCGGGGCGCGGATCGATGCGCCGATGGTCCGGGGAGCTGACGGTCGCCATGATCTCCTCGCGATAGGGAGCCAACTCTCTGTGCTCGTGGAGAATGTGCTCCCAGCCCTCCTCATCCAGGACGATGACGCGGCCGTCGGGGTCGGTCGTCTCGGCAAGGGTGCTCAAGTGCTCGCCGCCCTGTGGGCAACTGCCCTGCGAGGAGCGCGCTCCTCGCCATCAAGATCAGCAGTCATCCCTTGGATCGCAGGCACGCAAAGAGGCTACAGCGACGCGGAGCTGGTGACCGCTGCATTCAGCCGGGTGGGGGAGGCTCGCGGCACGCCTTCACGAATGCCCAGCCAAAATCCGTGAAGGTAGCGCCTGACACGGAGGCTCCGGTGTCCGTAATGCTGCCGACTGTGGTGGGCATGATCCGGGTGTAGCGCAGCACGCCGACGCGGACGAGGTTGTCGAGGTGTGGTCCGCTCGCCCCCTGGCTCACAAGCTGTATCGGCGTGAGCGCTGATCTTCGGGTGACGCCGCAAAGTTCGCTTTGTCCGCTAGATGGTTGAGCGTCCGTGCCTCCACGGGCTCAAGCTGGTCCAGTACGACGCGGAACGCCGCGTGAACGTCGGGCGTGCCTTCGGTGATTGCGTTGACGAGCAGGTTCGCCCACACGACCTGCATGTCCTCGTCGTCGGCCCACGACCCTTCTTCGAGGATTCGCAAGACGATCGGGTCCTCGACGGAGGCGAGTGGCAGGTTCAGCGTTCGGATCTTCTGAGCGGCGAGGGTGGCCTCTCGCGCGAGGTTCGGGAGCTGCCGGTAGTAGATGCGTTGCTTGAGGTAGTCGAACCGCTGCTTCACCGGGCCAAGGAGGCCCGTCTGCTCGGAGAACGTGTTGAGGGCTGCTTCGGCGGATGCGCGGTAGACCTCGATCTCGTCGGTCACGCCGCACATGATGCCGGACGGCAGCGCAAGCCGGAGTTGCCAAATCGGTCGTGAGGCATTAGCTTGGGGCAGCGCCGCCTACCTGAAAACTGGCGCACTTACGCAAGCATTTCGCGTCCAAATCGGAGATGTGACTGGATTCTCTGTGACAAAGAGCCGAAAGCTTCTTGAGCGGCAGTTGAATGTGCTCGGCAATGGCACGCAGCTGGCCTCCGTTAGCGTCAACCACGGTACGCCTGAGCTCATCGAACGTTGGTTTCGCTCTCACCCCCTATTTGGGACGCGAGCTACTCCCGTGACCGTGGCTGCGCCAACTGCAAGTCTGCCGGCGTCGCTCATCGCAGACGAGCTGAGAAAGCTCGGTGACCTCAAGGCCGAGGGGCTGCTCACCGACGAGGAGTTTCTGGCTCAGAAGCAGCGACTACTCGACGGATAATGCTTGAGTGCGAGCGCAGGACGTCTCTCACCCTATGCCAGCCCGCCGCGCGGGAATGGGCAGCAGCGGGGCGTAGGCGCCCTCGACAAGAGGTTGCCGCGGCCAACGGGCGGAGCCCCAAAGCCGCTTGAACACAGGGCTTTCTCAGTAGTGCCCCCGCCAGGAGTCGAACCTGGATTTACCGCTTAGGAGGCGGTCGTCTTATCCATTGGACTACGAGGGCGCGGCCGATCACACTTGGCGACAGGCTCAGGGAAGGCTACCGGCGCCGTGCGTAGCGACGCCACCAATCCGGCAACTGGTGCCTGTGGACTGCAACCGGCACTACCTGTCCGGGCGCTCCGGGTAGACCTCGTCGATGGTGCTCAGCGCCACGTACGGCGCGCCCGCTGCACGCTCGATCGCAGCGCCACCGCCAGCCATGCGGTCGAGCACGCTGACAACACCGCAGATCTGATGGCCGGCCGCTTGTAGCGCGGCGATCGCCGCGAGCGTGGAGCCACCCGTGGTGACGACATCCTCAACGACCACACAGCGATCATCGGGGTCCAGTACAGGACCCTCGATACGTCGCTGCAAGCCGTGTGCCTTGGCGTCCTTGCGCACAAAGAAGGCCTTTGCCCTGGCCCCTCCGGCGAGTGCTGCACATGCCACGGGATCTGCTCCCATCGTCATGCCGCCCACTGCGGTGGCCCCCCACTGCGATACCTGTGCAGCGAGCAGCGCAGCCAGCGCCGCGAATCCCTCCGGTCGCAAGATCGCACGCTTAGCATCCACGTAGTACTGGGCAACAGCGCCGCTGGTGAGCGTGACCTCACCGATGATCAGAGCGTGCTCTTGCAACTCTGCCACTAGACGCTCGCGCGCGGCAGGAACATCGCTCGTATATACGTCCATGGTGCTCACGCAGTCACCTAATCTAGCGCCGCTATTTCCCGATACACGAGGTTGTGATCCCCTCGATCGTGAAATTGCTCAGATTTGCCTCGATTGTGATCTGCGGGATTGTGATCGCGTCCTTCGCGATCTTCGTGATCAATCAGACCAGCGCCGCCTCCAAGCACCAGTCCGCGGAGGTCAGCAACGGCCCGTCGACGGGCGCCGGGGAAAGTACAGCCGCGGGGTCTAAGTCGCATGAAGGCACGGTCCACAAAGCGATCGACGAAGCCTCGACGCAGCTGACCTCGCCCTTTGCAGGGGTGATATCGGGCTCGAGCAGCGAATGGCTAATCCGCGGTGTGAAGCTGCTGCTAGCGCTGGTCGTCTACGGCCTTGGCTTTGGCTACCTGGCCCGCGTACTGCACGTCAGGGTTTGAGCCTCCCCTGAACCGCACTTCACGGAGAGCTTGCGGGCGGCTGAGAAAGTAGCGCCTGCTAGGGGCCGGCGTTGGTGCTCACACGCGCGCTGCCGCCACCATCTTGGTTGTATACGTCCACCGGCGTGCCGGCGCGCACCCACCCATAGATCGCTGGGGCATCAGAAATCGGCACGCGCAGGCAGCCATGGCTAGCCGCGTATGTGGGGACTTCTGCGTAGCCATGGATCGCGTAGCCACGGATGAAGTAGTTGGAGTCGACCATGCCCTCGCTGTTTTCCCCCGGCGTCTTCTCATACACCTGGAAGCGCCCGATCACAGTCGGCGTGGAAGGCTTCCCCGAGCTGGTCGTGTAGATCTTGTATACGCGCCCGCCCGGTTCGATCTCGGCGAGCACCTGTTTGGTGAGGTTAGCCTCGACGTGACGACCGTCGCCGCGATAGCGCACGCGGAAGCTACCGACGTGGCGCGCGAGCAGCTCGAACACCCGCTTGCCCGCGAAAGGGACCCGATCGAGACCCGTCATCTTGCGGTAGGCAACCAGCGCAAGGCCGGTCCCTTCGTCGAACACGCCTGTCAACGGCACCGCGTAATGCAGCGAGTTCAGCTCACTCTGAAGCAGACGCACCGACTGGTCGTGGGCGCCCGGTCCCAGGTTTGCGTGGACGTAGCGAAACGTCACCGAATGAGCGTCAAAGGCAGCTTGCTGCGCAGTTGCAGCGTGCGCCGCACGCACTTGTGCGAGCCCTGCGTAGTGGCTGGAGAAGTCCGCACGCACTTGCCCCGTACCGTTGCTCGTAGGTTGCACGCTTAGGACTCTCACCGCCACCTGGCGACCGTCGAGATAGAGCCCTAGCTCGAGCGTCTGTCCCGCCACATAGGGCGTGATGCTCGCGCGGGCGATCACCCGCCGACCCACCAGCGCAAACAGCGGGCTGCCGCCAACACCCTGCACGGAGACCTTGGCTTGCCCAGACACGGGGGCGACAGCGGGCGTGTTCGGACTCGGCGCCGTTTCCGCAGCGCCCGCGACGGGCACGAGCAAGCCCGCGGCAGACAGCGCGATAAGACATACGCTCACTGCGCAGGCTGTGATCAGGCGACTGACTCGCATATTCAGATCCTACGTGCCAGGCCCCGCGGAGCGACCTCCGGGGCGATCAGACCGAGGCGCTTGCACGCCAGCACTACCGCGCCAATGCCTACTAGGGCGCTCACGATCAGCACCGGCACCTGCCAGCCCCAGTGCTCCAGGCTGGAAAACGCAATCGAGTTGTTCAACGAGTGGGCGATCATGCATGGGTATAGCGATCCGGTGTAGCGGTAGAGCAGGCAGAGCCCAAAGCCCAGGGCCGCAAGCGGCGCGAGGTCAAGTACCGGCGCTGACTCAGCGTGCACAGCGCCAAACACGAGGCCAGTGATGAGCGCCGCAGGCAGCGTGCCTCGCCAGTTGCGTAGCGCCGTGAACATGTAGCCGCGAAACAGGAACTCCTCGCACATGGGGGCCACAACGCATGTCAGGGCGGCGCTGAGCACCAGCAGCACGGCGCCTTCGTTGGACCCGAGCTGTTCGAGGGTCTTCTCTTCGCCCGGGTGGGTAATGGCCGCCCACAGCGCCGTCAACACGATGAACGCGACGAGCAACACCAGGATCAGGCCGCTGGCGAAGCGCCAGCCGGCAGCAGGAGGGCGCAGGCCGAACTGCCACGATCGCACCACTCGCCCACCGACGTGCGCGCAATAGACCGCGGCGAACACGAAACCGAGATCCTGCACGATCGTGTCAGCAATCGACAGGCCGGGAGGAAAATGACTGCTTGACACCTTCACGCCAAATAGCAGCGCAGCGGGAATGTCTACCAGCACGCCACCAAGCGCGGCTAGCACGATGCCCCCGACGAGCGCGATCGGAGCTGTCCACGCAGGCCAGCTGGTCGTGGGAGATCGCGAGCGATCCCCCTCTTGAGGAGGCGGAGGCGGAACGACCGCATCCTGGGGAAGCAACGATGCCACCCTCATGCCACCCAATGCCAGGTGGCAAACTGGCCCACGAACACGACCATCAGCAGGGCCGACAGCACGAGTGCCGGCCTCTGCGCTCGTGGATGCTCGCTCAGCCATGCTCCCAGCCAGATCGTCAGCGGGAACAGCACCAGCAGGAAGCGCGGCAGTGACATCAGCGGTTCGGAGCTGACGGGATATGACAGCGGCAACGCAAGCGCGGCCATCACATACACGCCATATGCAAGCGGCAGCCTGCGGAACACACCGACGACCGCGGGAATCGCGGCGAGCAGGAACAGTAGGCCCACGAGGTTGTGTCCGGCACTCACGAACGGGCTACCGCTGCCCGCCGGGAAGTACACGTGCTGGCGTTGGAACGAGAGCAGTTGGCGAGCACCCTCGAAGGCAGCCTTGAAGGCATCCCACACACCCAGATACGGACCCGCGAAGTGCCGACCCCACACGTCCTGGGCATGCAGTGGGGCAAGCGGTTCACCTCCTGAGAGGCCGAGATACGACCCATATGCGATCACGCCCACCGGCAACGCAAGAAGCCACAGCGCGTCCGCCCGCAGGCGATAGCGCGGCCGTAGCAGCGAGCGCGATGAACGCTCCACGTCAGGGGCTCGATCCTCCCGCGGGCCGTACAGGTAGATCATGGCGGCTGGCAGCACCAGCACTAGACCGGTGCTGCGTGTGGCGCCAGCGAGCGCGCCGAGGATCCCCACCCACATCCAGCGGCCGTGACGGGCACTCCAAAACAGGCCAACCGACAGTGCCAGGTATAGAGCCTCGGAGTAGACCGCCGAGAGGAAGAATGCCATCGGCGCAAACGCGGTGAAGATCACCGCCAGGCGCGCTGCCTCGCCCACGCGATCGTCCGTGAGCGAAAGATGTGCGGTGCGAGCGAGCTCCAGCGTCGTCAGGCGGTGGATGCCGTAGAGCGCCAACGCGAGGGCCGCCACTGACAGCAGCACGCCGGCCAATATCGATGGCACGCCCAACCAGGAAACCGCCCGCAGACCGAGGGGGTAGAGGGGGAAGAACGCCGTGCGCGAGGCCGTATAGACACCGAGGTCAGGGCGATAGCCATAGTGCGCGATCACCAGGTACCACGCACCATCCCAGCGCGCGGCGGGAGCCGCCAAGAGGTTGCCAAGCCAGCCAAAACCCCTAGTCACGCCGGGGGGATTCAGCGTTTTGCGCAGCGGGCCGAAGCCGAATGCCAGCACGGTGCCGACACCGGCGATCCACACCAGCAGGCGCGAACTCCACAGCGCCTGCCAGCTATCACGCACTGCGACCATGCGCGCAGGGTCCGCGCGCAAGCGCGTCAACCAACCGGGCACCGAGCGCGCCCCCGAGCGCTGCTCGACCACGGTCTCAACGATCGGGGAACGCACAGCTGGGCTCAGCACTGCGCGCTGCGTGCTAGCCGGCTCAATGGTGTCGGAACTCATGGCGGAGCACCGAGCGTAGATGATCGATTCCGAGATAAGCGCGGTTGCAGGCGGCGAGAAATCAGAGGCTGCACGGTAATCTCGACCTTCCAGCGATGTCCAGGCAAGCACGAAACCGCCGTCGCAACCGCCGCACAGGTACGCGCTTTCTGTTTGTCAGTGCGAGCGTACTAGCGATCACGCTGGTCGTCGGCGTGATCGCTGCCGTGGGCTACGTCCTGCATGTTGCCGACTCGGCTCCCTCGCTGTCCACGCTTCACCCTCTGCTCAGCGGCGGCTCCTCGCAAGTGTTCGCGGCCAATGGCGAACGCCTCGGCTTCATCCAGTCAGATGAACTGCGCACCCCGGTGGGCTGGAGCGAAATCCCCGCCAACCTCAAGAACGCCACCGTGGCGATCGAGGACCAACGCTTTTATAAAAACGACGGCGTCGACCTGACGGGGATCTTCCGCGCGGCAGTCAAGGACGTCACCGAGGGCGCTGCCCTGCAGGGCGGCTCGACGATCACCATGCAACTGATCCGCAACCTGTATCTGGGGGGCGACCAGCACACCCTGAAGCAAAAGATCATCGAGGCCAAGCTGGCGCTCGAGTACGAGGAACACCACAGCAAGCACTCGATCCTCAACAGCTATCTCAACAGCGTGCCGTACGGGACCGTGGGTGGGCAGACGGCGGTGGGAGTGCAGGCCGCGGCGCGCATCTTCTTCGACAAGCCCGTCTCGCAACTGGACCTGGAGCAGTCGGCGTTGCTCGCTGGTCTGCCACAAGCGCCCTCGCAGTACAACCCGCTGCTGTACCCGGGGGCTGCCAGAGAACGACGCAATGAGGTTCTGGCGAAGATGGCCGAACTGCATTACATCACTCATGCTCAGGCACGAGAAGCGGAGGGCGACTCGCTGGAGGTTGATCCAGGCCACTACTACTCCGAACGCAAAGAGGACTTCTTCTTCGAATACGTCCATCAGCAGCTAGTCGAACGCTACGGCGCGAAGACCGTCGAACATGGCGGTCTGAAGGTGTACACGACAATCGACCTGAACATGCAGCGCCTGGCGCGCAAAGCGATCGCAGAAGTACTGGATGAGCCGGAAGATCCGGCGTCGGCAATCGTCACCCTCAACCCACACAATGGCGACATCGAGGCGATGGCCGAGTCCGAGAGCTATGAGCAGTCGCAGTACAACCTGGCTGCCGACGGACACCGCCAGCCGGGCTCGACGTTCAAGGCCATCGACCTGGCCGATGCGCTCAGCCGCGGCATCGACCCGTACACGACCGACTACTTCTCCCACACGCTCGAACCAGGTTGGCTGCCCTCAGAACCGAAGTACAAAGTCGAGACCTTCGAGGGCACCTCCTTGAACAAGTCGATCAATTTGGTGCAGGCGACACTGACCTCGGACAACACCGTCTATGCCCAGCTAGCCGCTGACCTGGGCGAGGAAACAGTCACGCATACCGCTTACGCAATGGGGGTAAAAACACATCTGTCGAGCTATCCGGCCGAAGCGCTCGGAGGATTGACCCTGGGTGTGACACCCCTGGAAATGGCGGATGTATACGCGACGCTTGCCGACGGTGGCTACCGCAACGAACCGATCGCCATCACCAAAGTTGTGTTCCCCGACGGCCACACGGACAACAACTGGGGTGAACCCCACCGGGTGAAAGTGCTCAGCGAAGCCGTCACTGCAGTGGAGACGAGCATCCTGCATGAAAACGTCGAGGCAGGCACCGCCACGCGCTCGGCGATCAACTGCCCGACGGCTGCCAAGACCGGGACCACCAGCGAACTGGTCGACGCATGGTTGGACGGCTACACGCCCGACTACTCGACGGTCGTGTGGATGGGATACCCCAACAAGCGCGTATCCATGACCGACGTGCACGGTGAGCCCCAGCAGGGCGGCTATCTGCCTGCGGAAATCTGGCACGCATACATGGCCGCGGTCACCGAAAACCAATCTTGCGTGCAGTTCCCGCCTTCCAAAGAAACGATCAACTACACCCCCTTCTACGGAAAGTATGCGTCCACCGGCGAGGCCGAAGCGAGCAAAGCCGCCGAACAACTCGCCACCGAACACCCAATCCACCACCGATCCAAGACGCCAGGTGCAGCACGACCGCAAGCGGGCGGCGGCCCAGCGGAAGCCAACACTCCGGCACCTGAACGCAAAGCCCCAAGCGAACGTCAGGTGCCGCCGGCAGCACGCGAACCGCCCGTTAGGCAAACCGGCGGATCGCCCTCAGGCTGAGGGCTGTCGCGCCTCATCACATAGCGGTTCGCGCCGACCCAAGCCCCTCCGCGACCCCAGCGCTGGTAGTTTGAGTCTCGATACAACGAAATCAAACGAACGGTCGGGGCTACCGACCAGATGGGGTACAGCGTGGCAAAGGAGGACAAGGTTGAATTCGAGGGCGAGGTGATCGAGGCTTTGCCGAACGCAATGTTCCGTGTAAAGCTCGACAACGACCATGTCGTCCTCGGACACGTCGCAGGCAAGATGCGCCGCTTCCGCATCCGCATCCTGCCGGGTGATCGCGTTCGCTGCGAGCTCTCGCCGTACGACCTCGATCGCGCACGGATCGTCTACCGACACCGCTGAGGGCGGCATCGCCGAGCGCGCACTGATCGAATCGATCGCTGCAGAGCTGACCAGCTCGCAGCGAACAGCGAGGCTCATTCGGGGAATTGGCGACGACGCGGCGGTAGTACGAGCGCGCGCCATCTGCGTGACGTCGGTCGATGCGATGGTCGAGGGGGTCCACTTCCGCCTGGACGAGGGTTGGGCGAGCGCCGGCGAGGTTGGACACCGGGCGCTTGCTGGCGCTCTCTCGGACCTGGCAGCGATGGGAGCAGACCCAGGTGAGGCATACCTTGTACTCGGCCTACCAGCGGGCTTTGGCGAGCAGCGCGCACTCGAGCTGGCGCGTGCAGCCGCGGCACTGGCCGAGCATACCGGCACGGTTATCGCCGGCGGCGACGTGGTCAGCGCGCCGGCCCTTACCGTGTCGGTTACAGCTGTCGGCTGGGGGGACGACGCGGAGACACTCGTCGGTCGCGATGGCGCACAGGTGGGTGATCTCGTGGGCGTGACCGGCCTACTGGGCGCAGCTGGTGCGAGCCTCGCACTGCTGAGCGGCCGCGCAAAGATCTCCACACCTGAGGGCCAAGCCGCACTTGCCCGCGCCCGTCATCCGCTGCCGCGCCTAAAGGAGGGGCGCGCGCTGGCTGGGGCAGGCGTGCATGCGATGATCGACCTGTCCGATGGGCTCGCGACGGACGTGGGCCACATCGCGCGTGCGAGCGGCGTGCACGTGCAGGTATCGCTCGGAGCGCTGCCGCTGCACAGCGGCGTGGCCGAGGTCGCAGCCAAGCTCGACATGCCGGCCTGGCAGCTTGCAGCCAGCGGCGGCGAAGACTACGAGCTGTGCTTCTGCGCCGGGGTGGAGGATCGCGAGCGTGTGGAGCAGACGCTACTGGAGCTCGGCGGCGCACCCGTCACGTGGATCGGCCAGGTACTGGAAGGTCCGGTGGGCGTAGTGCTCTTAGACGAGCGGGGAAACGTTGTGCGGATCGAGGGATACGAGCATGCTCTCTAGCGCGCTGGGGACCGCGCGCACGGACGCCCGTGCGGCAGCGTGTTGAGCTTCGATCGGGTGAGCGATCGCGCCGCCGGGCAGGACACGGGCGGCACCCTCAGGGATCGTGCGCGTGAGCCTCGCGTAGACCAGCAGGCGTTTGGCCGCGCTGAACACCGGCGTGCACGCTGAGAGCACCAGGCGCGTATAGCCGACCTCGGCCACCGCGGCGGGCACGTCCGTGGGGGACACGACCCGCTGGCCGATGACCGTATAGGTGAAGTGCGCATAGGGCATGTCAAGCACGATGTGGTTGCCGGGTTTGAGGAAGTTGATTTCACGGAACGGCGCCAGGTAGGTCGTGCGGTGCCCGGCGATGGCAGTTGTTCCAGGGATACCGGGGAAGTGAGTTTCCTTGTAGATGCCGGGGCCTTTGATGAGGTCTTCGGTGTTGGTGCCGTCCACGACCACGTAGCGTGCGTTTACTCGGGGTATCCAGATGCGCCCGATCGGGGCGCCGTCAGGGGAATGACGTTCGAGCTGCCCCGCCAGGTAGGAGATGCGGGCACGCTCGTCCGAGAGACTGGCTAGCGCAACGCGCTCGACGGGGGTAGGCGCAGCGCGTTCGACCTTGCGTAGCTCGCCATTCAAGTGGCTCTGTTCCAGCAGTGCATAGAGCGCCGTTACCGGCTCCTGCCACACAAGCGTGACCACCGCGTCGAGCAGCGCCAGAGCACCCACGATGATCAGCGCAACGGCCGCCACACGCAGGGCACGGGCGCGGGCAGGGCGACGATCGCTGCGCTGCGGAAGGCCGCCGGCGGGCGCTGTGGTGAGTTCGAGCTCAGACACCGCGCATCTATAGTCGCAGAGCGGACTCCGTACCACCAAGCGATCCTGGTCCCGCGTACGACATCGGTCCACGGATCGTGACCTCGATCCGCTCGCCCGTGAGCGGATCGGGAATGTCAGGTATGGACGTGAGCGCCAGCATCGCTGCCACGGCAACACAGCCAAGTGCCACGCTCCACAGGATCGCCCCGACGAGCCCAACGTAGCCACCGGCCACCAGCAGCACGCCCGTCCTCGCGACCGCGCCGACATCCAGCCCGAACTGGTGGGAGTAGAAAACGATCAGCAGGACTAGTGGCGCGACACCGACTGCGACGAGCGCGAGTGACACCAGACGGCGGGAGTGCTCGCGCAGCCCGAGCGCGTCGGGTGCGGCAAGCAACAGCCATAGGTGCAGCGCAGGAATCGCAAGCAGCGCCGTAAGCGGGTTGGCAAGCCATGTGAGCAGCGTTACCACGAGCGCCACCAGCACCATCGCCAGGCCCGTCACCTCGACAGACGGGCGTGTACCCCAACCCATGCGCCGCACACCGACGCGCCACAACAGCCATGTCAGTGCGAACGTCAACGCGATCGTCAGCACGGCAGTTACCGCCTCGCCGGCGAACGGGAGAGCGCTGGAGAGAACTGGCCCGAGAGGCGTCGCACCGAGAATGCCGAGCCATCCCAGCAAGTAGGCGAGTAGCGCACAGCTAAAGAACGGCAGGGCGCAGCTAAGCGTCCAGAGCATCCAGCGCCCGGTTGGCAAACGCCGGCGGCGGGCGCGTGCGAGCCCGTCCACGGCGGCGACGAGCGGCGGCAACACCAGAGCGAGCACGAGCAGCCGTAGCACCCACATCGGCATCGTCTTATGTGCCAACAGCAAACCGGTCTGCATCGCCGGGGACACGTCTGGAGCTGCATCGAGCGCATCCACGGCACTCAGCGCCGCCCGGCCGAAACCTTCCAGGCGTTCCATGCTCACCCGTTCGCCCGGCGCTGGGGCGCGTTCTCCCGAGGTTTGGATCAACACCGACGGCAGGCCGGCTGCACCCAGCACCGCCTGTTCACCGAGCGCCATTGGAAACACTAGATGCGCGAGCTGCGCGAGCGCGCTCGGCGATCCCGGGTTGTCTATGACCTCATGGGAGATCGCGGCCTCGACAGTGCGCTGCAGCTGTATCGGGGCAGAGCCCAGCCCGTCGGAGAAGGGCACGACAAGCGGCCTACTGGTGTTCGTGCCGGCGACGTCCCCCAAGACGATCGCCGCATCGGGCGACCCGCCTACACCCCCTCCAGCGGTACTCGAGCCCAGCGCTTGGAGCTGGGACACCAGCTCCGACGCGCCCGCCGAGCCACCACTGCCACCACTGGTGGAGGCCAGAATGATCGTGCGCTTGGTCTCGCGAGCAGCGAACACCCGGGCCAGCTCTAGTAGCGCGGCGGTCCCGGACAGTTCTGCTTGAGCTCCCCGCGCAGCGGCATCACGGTGCGCAACGATCAAGATCGGCGGGGAGCTGATCGAGCCGGGGCGCTGTGCGATCACGTTCGTGAGAGTCCGTTCGCCGTCGATCGTCTGGGCCTGGAAACGCAGGCTGTGCACAGAGAAACCACCACCCGCGGTACCACCCAGCCCTTCGAGCGTCCGCTGTACATGCTCGGCCAGTTCGTCATCGCCGGCGCTCCCGGGGCGCCGCTGCGGGTACCGGGCGACCATGCTCTTCAGTTCAGCGAACGCCGGGGCGCCTTCAAAGGCGTCGGGGGCGAGCGTGGACGTGAGCGGCGCGGGACGCCCGTGGAGGGAGAATGCAGCGACCGCAAGCACGAACAGGAACGGCACGAATGCCGCTCGGTACAACCGTCCGTTGAGCATGCCTAGACCATAACCAGCGCGTCGGCTCTGCGTGCAGGCCGGACTCCAGGCTCGCGCAAACGCGCTCGAGACCTATAAGCGCGGGTTTGCCCGAGCGGTTAGGTATCGTCCCGGCGCGTGCTCCAGCCTGTCGCCGTCGCCCACAAGACGCTCAACGATTACACGCATATCTGCGGGCGCGAGCTGATCGCCGAAATCCGCGAGCTGGCCGAGCCACTGAAGGGCCAGCGAGTCGTGCATATCTCGGCCACCGCATTCGGGGGTGGCGTCTCGGAGATCCTGTACACGCTCGTACCGCTGATGCGCGACGTCGGCCTGGACTGCGAGTGGCAGGTGATCTACGGCCGCGAAGAGTTCTTCAACGCGACCAAGCTGATGCACAACGCACTACAGGGCGCGCCTCAGGATCTCGACGAGGAGCAGTGGGCAACGTGGCTGCGATACAACGAGATGAACGCCGCTGAGCTGAGCGGTGGCTGGGATGTGTGCCTCGTTCACGACCCCCAGCCGGCGGCGCTGTGCCAGCTGGTCCCGGAGAAGGCCAAGGGCTGGGTCTGGCGCTGCCACATCGACGTGTCAACGCCCAACCCGGACACGATCAGCCGTCTGCTGCCTTACATCCAGGACTATCCGCAGTCGCTGTTCCACATGCAGGAGTACGTGCCTGACGGCATGAAGGGCCACGTCAACGTAGTGCCGCCGGCGATCGACCCGCTGACGCCGAAGAACATGGCGCTCTCCCCAGAAGACGGGGCGTTCGTGTGCGGCCAGTTCGGGATCGACGTCGACCGGCCGCTGATCTGCCAGGTCTCGCGCTTCGATCCGTGGAAGGACCCGCTGGGCGTGATCGACGCCTATCACCAGGTCAAGGAACAGATGCCCGACGTGCAGCTCGCGCTGGTGGGCTCGATGGCCAGCGACGACCCGGAGGGCTGGGACTATTTCAACGCCACCGTTGCCCACGCCGACGGCGACTCGGACATACACATCCTCAACAACTTCAACAACGTCGGCGCGATCGAGGTCAACGCGTTCCAGTCGCACGCGGACGTGCTGATCCAGAAGTCCACCCGCGAGGGCTTCGGGCTGACCGTTTCGGAGGCAATCTGGAAGGCGCGTCCATTCGTCGGCGGCAACGTCGGCGGCATCCCGCTACAGATCGAGGACGGCATGACCGGCTTTCTCGTGTCTAGCCCCGAGGAATGCGCGCAGCGCACGTTGGAGTTCCTGCAGGATCCCGAGCTCGGACGCACGCTCGGCAGGCGCGGCAAGGAGCACGTCCGTGCGCACTTCCTTACCCCGCGCTACCTACGCGACTACCTCAAGATCTTCAACGAGCTCCGAGAGGCATGACCGGCAAGCCGGCACAGCGCCCTGCGCTGGTGCTGGTGAGCAACCGTGGCCCGGTGACCTTCCAGCAGGGCGGCGAGATCCAGCGCGGCTCCGGCGGCCTGGTGACGGCACTGACGGGCCTTGCCTCGCACCGGGATGCAATCTGGATCGCCTCGGCGATGAGCGAGTTCGACGCGGAGGCCTCGCGCGAGCACGACGGGCGTGCCTTCCCAGTGCGGGCCCCTGGCGGGGGCGAATACCAGGTGCGTCTGGTCGTCAGCGACCCGGACGCGTACGACCGCTTCTACAACGTGTTCGCCAACCCGATGCTGTGGTTCATCCAGCACTACCTGTGGGACCTGTCCAACGCGCCGGACATCCGCCGTGAGGAGGTGGAAGCGTTCGAGTTCGGCTACAACGTCGTCAACGAAGATCTCGCGCGGGCGGTAGTGGAGCAGCTCGAGGGCAGTAGCGAGCCGGTGGTGATGGTGCACGACTACCACCTTTACACGCTGCCGGACCTCGTCCGCCGCGCCCGACCGGACGTGTTCCTGCACCATTTCATCCACATCCCGTGGACGCAGCCGGACGCGTGGCGGGTGCTACCCACGCGGATCCGCGAGGAGATCTACACCGGCCTTCTGGCCAACGACATCATTGGCTTTCACACCCGCTCCTACAGGCACAACTTCCTGCAGTGCTGTCGCGATCTGATGGACCTGGACGTGGACTTCGAGCGGGGGCTCGTGCGCTTTGGCGAACGGGAGGTGTGGGTCAGGGCCTACCCGCTGCCGATCGACCACCAGAGCACCCGCCAAATCGCGCAGAGCACACGCGTGAGGGAATTTGAGGAGGAGCTGCTGCGACGCCGACGCGACTTCCTGATCCTGCGGGTAGACCGCGCGGATCTGAGCAAGAACGTGCTGCGCGGGTTCTCCGCGTTTGACCTGTTCCTTGAGCAGCATCCAGAGTTCACCGAGCGGGTCACTTTCATGGCACAGCTGATGCCATCACGTACGGACGTGCCGCAATATGCGGAGTACCTGGAGCGGATCGAGGCGCTCGTGGCAGTGGTCAACCACCGTCACGGCACACCCGACTGGATGCCCATTCAACTGAAGCTGCGCGACGACCTCGAGGAGGCGATGGCTGCATACAAGCACTACGACGTGCTGCTCGTCAACGCGATGTTCGACGGCATGAACCTGGTGGCCAAGGAGGGGCCGATCGTCAACGAGCGCGAGGGCGTATCGATCCTCTCGGAGAACACCGGCGCCCATGAGGAGCTCGGCGAGTACGCGCTGTCAGTGAACCCGTTCGACATCCAAGAGCTCGCCAACTCGATCTACGCGGCGCTGACCATGGACGCCCGCGAGCGTCGACGCCGCGCACAGGGGCTCGCGCAGATCGTCACCTCGCGCGACCCTGGCGACTGGATCGACGAGCAGCTGGCCGATATCCGCGCCAAGGGCGCTACCCGCTAGCCCGACTCGGGAACCAAAGTCATAACCCGCTACTCTTTGCGGCCGACGCAGATGACCATGCCCGCACCCACATATGACCTCGTGCTGATGCTTGACACCCAGGCCGAGGAGAGTACGCGCGCGAAGATCGTTGCGGATACCCGCGCCGCGGTGGAGTCGCAGGGCGAGTTGCTCCGCTACGACGAGTGGGGCGAGCGGCCGCTGACCTACCCGATTCGCAAAAAAGCGAGCGCCGAGTATCACCTGCTGCAGTTCCATGCCGGGAGCGCTGAGCTGTTGGACGGCCTGGATCGCACACTGCGGATCACCGATGGCGTGATGCGCTTCCGCATTATCAAGCTGGCTCCGGGTGTCCCGGACGCACCGGACATGCGCTCCGCTGCGGCACCTGCCCGACCTGCGGAGACCGAGCCGGCGCTAGAGATCCCGCCGGCGGTCGACGTTGAGATCGCTGCACTCGGCGAGCCCGTTTAGAACCCTGTAGAAAGCTAGCCGCCGTAGAAGTTTGCGGGCGGAGCACCGCGCGCTTATGCATCTGGAGCGAGCGTAATAAGATCCGGCCATGGGCTGGGCAGAGGCTGAAGACATGACAGATCGAAGCGTGAGCCGCACCGATGTCCTGCGTGCCTCGCCGCCGATGTTTGACTCGAAGGTGCTCGACGCGCTCTCGCGTGTGCATCCCGTGGTCCCTGTTGTCATTTTTCTGCCCGCAATCGTCGCGCTTGCCGCGTGGGCGCTGTCGGGCGTGGGCGCGCTCGTAGCTGCCGCACTCGCTCTGGCGGGCTATGCGCTGTGGACGCTATTCGAGTACTGGCTGCACCGGATCGTGTTCCACTTCGAGCCAGAGGACGGATTTGGTGCTCGTCTGCATTGGATCATCCACGGCGTCCACCACGACCACCCGAACGACCCAATGCGCCTGGTAATGCCGCCGTCCGTCAGCATGCCGTTGGGTGCCGTGGTGTTCGGGATCCTGTACCTGATCTTCGGCTCGCATTACGCGCCGGCTCTCGGCGCAGGCTTCTTCGCCGGCTACCTCGTGTACGACCTCACCCACTATTACCTCCATCACTTCCGCCCTCGGGGGCGACTGGGTAGGGCACTGCGCGAGCGGCATATGCGCCACCACTTTCAGGACGACACCCGCGGCTTTGGGATCAGCGCGCCATACTGGGATGAGGTCTTCCGCACCTCATCGCGTACGAAGCGATCTGCGAGCCCACCAAGAACTTCGCAATAAGCGGGATAAGCGCCCGCCGGGACCACCTTCAGAAGAGTCGCGCCCGCAGGCGGCTCTAGACTCGGTGATCGAGTTCACGGGCCGGCATATGTGTGGGCCCATGACTACTGAGCAACAAGCTGAAAGGAATTGAGCCCATGGCTGGCACCAACATCAACCGGGTCGTGCTGACCGGCAACCTGACCGCCGATCCCGAGCTGCGTTCGCTCCCCAGCGGAACATCCGTGTGCGAGCTGCGGGTGGCCTGTAACGGCCGTCGTAAGGATCCAAGCAGCGGCGAATGGGTTGACAAGCCCAACTACTTCAACGTCAAGGTATGGGGCGCACAGGGCGAGAACGCCGCGCGCTACCTCTCCAAGGGACGGCCGGTTGCGCTCGATGGCCGCCTCGATTGGCGGGAGTGGGAGGCGCAGGATGGGACAAAGCGCCAAGCAATCGATATCATTGCTGACTCGGTGCAGTTCCTGGGCTCGCGTGAAGAGGGCTCTGGCGGAGGCGGCTTTTCCGGCAACGGGGCCTCCAGGGGCAGCGACATTCCCGTCGACGAAGGGGATTTCCAGCCAGCACCGGTCTCCGGCGGCGCCGGAGACGACGATATCCCGTTCTAGCCAGTACAGCGAGGTTCTTGTGTTTTCAGCCGCAGCCGTGTCCAAGCAGCACGCCAGTAGCAAGGAAAGAAGCTGATGGCCAAGGCACGCGGTCGCGGCAAGCCGGTGCGCCGGCGCGATAAGAAGGGCGGTCCCGGCAGCGGACGGCGCAAGCCCTGCCAGCACTGCCGCGACAAGGTCGAGCAGGTCGACTACAAGGATGTCGCCTCACTACGGAAGTTCATCTCCGAGAAGGGCAAGATCCGCTCACGGCGCATTACCGGCTCCTGCCGGCGCCACCAGGTGCAGATCGCCCGTGCAGTCAAGCGAGCCCGTGAGCTGGCCCTACTGCCATATGTGAACGAGGGTGGCCGCGATGACAGCCCCCGCCGTGAGCGCGGCGACCGCGATCGCGAACGCTAGGCGGCTGCCATGCCAGAAGCGATTCTCCTCAAGGACGTCGACACGCTCGGCGAGCAGGGCAACGTGGTGGATGTCTCCAAGGGATATCTGCGCAACTACCTGATGCCGCGCAAGCTGGCGCAGCCCGCGACCAAAGGCGCAATCGAAACCATTCGCCAGCGCCAAGCAGCGGCTGAGCGCGCGGCGCGTGAGGCCGTCGAGCGTGCACAAGAGAACGTCAACCTGCTCAACCGCACGGTGTTGACGATCCCTCAACAGGCAGGCGCTGACGGGCGGCTATTCGGCTCAGTCACCGCACAGGACATCGCGAGCGCAATTCGTGAAGCGCGTGGGCTGAAAATCGACAAACGGGGCGTGCACCTGCCCGAACCGATCAAGAACGTCGGAACGTACATGGTTGTGGTCGAGGTGGTCGACGGAGTGACCGCCACGATCAAGACGATGATCGTGGCCAAGAAATAGGCGGCAGCGCTCCGCAGGTGAGTCGAATCGTCTCCGGCCGCTTCGCGGCGGGGAGCCGCTTCGCCTCGCCTGCTCCACTTTTCGGGGGTCGTTGCGTCAAACGCTAGGTGGGGCTTCGCACCTGGTGCCGTCCTGATGCTGTGCGAACATTTGTTCGTGCTTGCTGTGCCCAGCGAATTGTTCCGTGATAGCGGGGATAGCTCCCTGGCGGCGGGCGAAACAAACCTAGACTCGGGGCAGACATGGCCATAATCACTGCTCCTCAGACCAACGGCTCATCGGGCACTTCCGGCGGCATGATCGCGCCGCCGCACAACCTCGACGCGGAGCAGTCGGTTCTTGGCGCGATCCTGCTTTCGGATCGCTCACTTTATGCGCTGGTGATCGAAGAGGGGCTGCGGGCGGAGGACTTCTACCGCGAGCGCCACGGCACGATCTACGAGGCGATGCTCGCGCTGTACAACGAAAGCGAGCCGGTGGACGTGCTCACCGTCACCGACCGCTTGCGCCAGCTGGGCAAGCTTGAGAATGTCGGTGGAGCGGCCAGCGTGGACGAGCTGACTGGGGTCGTGCCGGCCGCCGGCCACGCGCGGCGCTACGCGCAGATCGTGCGTGAGAACGCGCTGCTGCGGCGGCTGCTGAAGAGCACATACGAGATCCAGGAGAGTGTGCTCGGCCATGATGCGCCACCACGCGAGCTGGTGGAGCAGGCGGAGAAGGCAATGCTCGAGGTCGCGCGGGATGACCGCCAGCAGGACTTCCGCGCGATCGAGGAGGTGTTGCACGAGGAGCTCGACAAGCTGCACCGGCTGTCGCTGGAGGGCACCTCGCTGACGGGCACGCCGTCCGGCTTCAAGGATTTGGACGAGATCACAGGCGGCTTTCAGCCGGGCAACCTGATCATCATCGCCGCCCGCCCAGCGATGGGCAAGAGCGCGCTCGTGTGCAACATCGCGGAGAACGCCGCGGTCGAACACGGCAAGCCAGTGGCGCTGTTCTCGCTGGAGATGGCAGAGGCGGAGCTCGCACAACGATTCGTCGCCTCCCAGGCGCGAATCAAGGGCGAGGAGCTGCGCAAGGGACGCGTTGCCGAGCAGCGCTGGCCGAAGATCCTGGCTGCTAGCCAGCGCCTGGCGGCCTCACCTCTATGGGTGGATGACTCCAGCGACGTGGGCATGCTCGAGATTCGCGCCAAGGCACGGCGGCTGCACAGCCAGTGCGAGGGTGGGCTCGGGCTGATCATCATCGACTACCTACAGCTGATGCGCACAGACAGCCGCTACGACAGTCGCGTGACCGCCGTGGGCGAGCTCAGCCGCGGACTGAAGATCCTGGCCCGCGAGCTTGGTGTGCCGGTAATTGCGCTCTCGCAGCTGAGCCGCGCGGTGGAGACACGCCCAGACAAGAAGCCCCAGTTGTCGGATCTGCGCGAGTCGGGGAACCTGGAGCAGGACTCCGATCTGGTGATGTTCATCTACCGCGACGAGTACTACAACGAGGACTCCGAGCGGCCCGGTGAGGCCGACCTGCTGATCGCCAAGCACCGCAACGGGGCCGTCGGCAAAGTCACGCTCACGTTCCAGAAGGAATACCCCAAGTTCATGAACTACGCCGGCGAGCGTTACGCACAATGATCCTGGGCACGTATGGCGGCACCGGACGGCGTCCTCGGTCGCTCGCGTGCGAAGCACGCCACGCTCCCTGCGTTCTTGTCCGACTTGCCCTACGTGCCCAGGATGAGCTAGTGAGCGAGCGTTACGCGCAATGAGCTGCCCGCTCGGTGTGTGTGACGGCAGCGGCTTCGTGATCGACGAGGCGAGCAACACAGCCAAGGACTGCGACTGCCGGGCGGGCAAGATCGCGGCGGCGCGCACAGCGCGGCTGGAGGGCCGGATCCCGAAGCTCTATCGCGGCGTATCGTTCGAGCGCCCGCCGGTGAGCGATCTGGCGAGAACCGCCCCTGAGCAGATTCGCGCGGTCCGCCGCTACGTGCAGGCGATCGACGCGAACATCGACACGGGCCGCGGGTTGTGGATCCAGGGAAGCGTCGGCACAGGAAAGACGACCCTGGCGATGCTGGTGTCCAAAGCAGCGCTCGACGCGGGACGGTCGGTAGCCATCTACTCGCTACCGCGCCTTTTGAACCTGCTGCGCGAGTCGATGGAGTCCGAGGGAGGGCTGCTCGACCTGCTCGACCGACTCACGGCGGTCGATCTGCTTCATATCGACGACCTGGGCGCGGAGAACCGCACCGACTGGGTGTTGGAGCAGCTGTACTCGATCGTCAACTCGCGCTACGAGGCCGAGCGCCCAATCGTGGCGACCACCAACCTGATGCCAGACGAGCTGTCAGAGCGGCTTGGTCCGCGCACCGTCTCCCGCTTGGTCGAGATCTGCGGCGATCTGATCCCGCTCTACGGCGAGGACAAGCGGCGCGAGTTTCGCGCCGCACGCACGGACATGGCGGGTCGCTCCGTCTGATCCCAGCCACGCTGAGCCTGTGCTCGAGCATCGGGCGTGAGACCAATTACCGGGTCCAAGCCGCAACCGTCCCTAAACTCCACTCTTCATGCCAGGCATCGTCATAGTTGGCGCCCAGTGGGGCGACGAGGGTAAGGGCAAGATCACCGATCTGCTCGCCGAGCACGGCGATGCAGTCGTGCGCTTCCAAGGCGGTAACAACGCCGGCCACACGATCGTCAGGGGAGATGTCGAGTGGAAGCTGCACCTGATCCCCTCGGGGATCCTCTATCCGGGCAAGCGCTGCGTAATTGGAAACGGCGTGGTGATCGATCCGAAGGTGTTGATTGAGGAGCTCGACGCACTACGCGCCCGGCGGGTCGACGTCAGCGGGCTGCGCATCTCCGCCAACGCCCACCTGATCATGCCCTACCACCTGCTACTGGACTCAGCTGGGGAGGCAAAACTCGGCAGCCTGCAGATCGGCACCACACGCAGGGGCATCGGCCCGTGCTATGCCGACAAGGCCGCGCGCCTTGGCATCCGTGTGCAAGACCTGCTCGACGAGAAGATCCTCAAGAAGAAGATCGTTGCGGCGATGGAGCCCAAGCGGCTGTCGCTGCGCCCGTTCGAGAAGGACCCGGCACTCGACCTGCACACAATGACCGAGGAGTACCTCACCTACGGTCACCGTCTGGAGCAGCACATCGCAGACACCTCCAAGCTGATGTGGGAAATGCTCGACGCCGAGAAGATCGTGATCCTCGAGGGTGCCCAGGGCGCGATGCTGGACATCGACCACGGCACGTACCCATTCGTCACCTCCTCCAACCCCTTGGCCGGCGCCGCTTGCGTGGGCTCTGGCATCGGCCCCAAGGCAATCGATGAAGTGTGGGGGATCTCCAAGGCCTACACCACCCGTGTGGGCGCAGGACCGTTCCCCAGCGAGCTGCACGACGAGATGGGCGAGACGATCCGCCAACGCGGCGGCGAGTTCGGCACCACTACCGGTCGCCCGCGGCGCACCGGCTGGCTAGACCTCGTGGCACTGCGCTATGCGGCCCGTCTGAACACGCTCACGGCGCTGGTGGTGACCAAGCTGGACGTGCTCTCAGGGCTGGACCGCATCTACGTGTGCACGAGCTATCGCGGCGCGGACGGGGCTGAGTTCGAGGATTTCCCCTACCACCAGACCGTGCTACACCACACGACCGCCGAGTTGACAGAGCTGGGCGGCTGGAAGGAGGACCTCGGGGAGTGCCGCACGATGTCCGATTTGCCCGAGGGCGCGCGCGAATACCTCGACTTCATCGCCGAGCAGGTTGGCGCGCCCGTGACCATGATCGGCGTAGGCCCCGGGCGCGAGCAGACCGTGTGGACGGATGCCGGACGCGAGACGCTAATCGCCGGCGACGGCCTGCAGTTGCGCTCCTAAGCACCAAGAGCTACACGACCCGGATGGCCCCCCGCTACTGGCAGTCCGGGCCGTGATCAGCGCTCTAGTGCACGGCTAGTGACGAGAAAAATGGCCGGGCCAACCACCTCCCTGCGGCCACGGGAACTGATACGCACGGTAGGTGTTCACACGGGCAGGGAACTCAGCGTTGAAGATGAGGCTGCCGGTAGGAGAAAACTCCGAGAAGTACGGCAGCGCTCCCCAACCCACCACGAGGTTACGCCAGGGTGTCGTCTGGGCGTTACCCTGCGACGCCGCTGCGAGCCCCTCGGGTTGGTTGTCGGAGGCCACTAGCGTGGCGACTTTCGTCCACGGGTTCAGCTTGACCGTTACGGCGCGACTGTAGGGAAGCAGTGGTGCGCCAGTCGAATCGTTGTCGAAGAACGTGTACGTGTCGTTGCCCACTGGCTCCGGGTCGTGCTGCCAGGCGAAGATCTCGCCCGCGCTGTCGAGTGTCTGTCCGGGCGCCGCCTGGAGTTTGAAGCTCGAGTCCTTGCCACCGAGCTGCCAGAGGATGTTCCCGCTGGCGAGGCTCACCTTGTACGTGGTCCATGTGTCACGCGCGTCGATCAGCAGGTTGCCGTCGCTGTCCAGCTTGACTGCGTTGATGTGGAACCAGTCCCACGGCGTGCTCGCCGACGCGGGCAGCGGCTGCTCGCTTTGGCTGAACGGAACATGGTCCTGGCTATTCCACTGGAACAGCACCTTGCCCGAGGCGATGTCGATCTCCTGGACCACGCCGTTGATCACGGTCTGGTCCGCTGCCCCGCCAATCGACGTAAGGTTGGCAGTTGCGGTCGTGTAGGAGAGGATCAGCGCGGTATTCCACGGTGTGATGAGGAACTCGTGGCCGTCTGCACTAAGGCCGTTGCCCGCGTTGACGGTTGCAATCTGCTGGTAGTGGTCGTTGTAGATGTAGTCGGTGCCACTTGCAAGTCCACCCAGTCCCGTGCCCTGCCACCAGGTGAGGACTGGTTGGTGCTCGTAGGTCTGTACGCGGAAGTCGCTCGCCTCCTCACCCGCGGGCACAGGCTGAAACCACACGACGTTGCCCTGACTGTTGACGATCTCCGGGCCGTTAGCGTAGGTGGTGGCATCCCCAAACGGTGAGATGAAGAAGTCCCCGCCCAGCGCGGCAGACGGAGAGGACGAAAGAACCGTCAGCGGCGGCGGCGAGGTGGGAGCGGCTGCCAGCGCCGTGCTGGCAGCCAATAGCGCGATCATGGCGGCTCCAACGGCGATGGCGACGGCGCCGATAGACCGCTGGAGGCGTTGCTGCAAGCCGCTTCTGGGCGCGCTTGCGGACGTGATCTGGAGCATGTCGTTGCTTCCTTTCTGGCTTCTTGTGGTGTTTGGCTTGAGGACTTTGTGGCTCCGTAGTCCGAGTCACGCGGCGCACCGTAGCAGAAACTACATAATGTCGACAGACTTTGTGATGATTAATCACTGGCTGTCCTCCGCGGCGGTGGGGCGGTCTCCACGCGCTCGACCGACCCGAACTCGGTGACGAGCCGCGAGCAAGTGGTGCAACTATTGGCGCCGTGGGGCGTGGGGCCTACGCGCTGATGAGAGCCGTCAGGGGTGCTTCAGCGCGTGGCGCTCTTCCTGCAAGCGAAAGAGACGCCGGCGCTTTTGCAGAAGCTTTTCTCGCGCGCGTCCGAGCTGCCCTCGCTGGCGGCGGGGCGAGGTGGTGGGGAGTTCTCGCAGCCCGCGAATCTTCGCCCGAATTCGTTCTTTCACGTGACGCAGATGGCGGATCTCACGCGTCAGGTGCTCGACCTGCCGCACGTTCGCGCGACGCTCATGCTTGCCCACACCACCAACGCTCGCCGCCGCCTGGGGCAAGGTGCCAGCCGTTTCTTCGGCCACTTCAGCAGCTTCCTCGGCTACTTCCTGCGCTTCTTCTGCTTCCTGAGAAGCTTGTTCGGCCTGTTCGGCCTCGATCGTGGCCGAGCTCACCGGTTCATGAACCACCTTCGGTGACTGTGCCAGCGCCGTGCTAGCGCCGACACCAAGTGCCAAGACCGCGCTGAGCAGCGCCGCTATTACGCTCAAACGCCCGATGCAACCAGGATGAGTTATGCGCGTTCTCGCCAGTAGTGCCATCTGACGAAAGTTCGACTGCCGGCATTGGACACCTGCAACTGCATCACGCGTGCCGGGCTTTATGCAGAGCGGCACCCGGGCCGGCCAGGCCGAGGGTCCGCCGCAGGAACTCGACCTCGTCCGCCACGACGAGCGCGTGCTCGGGGCCGTCGTAGATATCGAAGTGGTCGAC
>DATBYJ010000010.1:0-2108 GCA_036513795.1 Solirubrobacteraceae bacterium
TGCGCGACCTCTCCGGATATTTAGACAGCACGTTTTGCGCGTTACAGGCCTTTGTTCCGGCCCTGACCGGCGGTGCCCAAATCGTCGTCTTCACTAGCGACGCCGGTACCCGACCAGAACCCGGCTGGTCGATCTACGGCGCAATACGTGCCGCCCAAGGCTTCCTTGTGCAAGCCGTAGCGCTTGAGCACGCCTCGAGCGACATTGCCATCAACGTCATCGCAACCAAGAATGCGGTTGGCCCGGGCTTCCCTTTCGTGCCCCCCGGCACTGTCACCGACAGCAGTGTCGAACGTGGAGCTTGGACAGACGCCCTTGAGGCGGAGACTCCGCTGAAGCGTCTGGGGACGATGACCGAGCTTGCCGCCTTCGCGAGCGTGCTGCTCGATGGACGCAACCGCTTCCAGACGGCCCAGATCTTTTCATATAGCGGTGGCTGGAACGTGGCACGTGGAGGCCTCGATCCTGAGGCACCGCTCCGCCGCGTCGTCTACCCAATGCCTGCAACGGGACCACCTGACGCGACATAGATGGCATGTGCGACGGCCGGCCGGTTCCGTCCGAGCGCACAGCTAGGGACCTCCTCAGCTCAAGCGTGGCGCTGGGCCGCGCAGGCTGTTGAACCGTGGAGCTTGAGGAGGCCCCGAGTGACGATCCTAATGGGACTTGACCAGCATCGAGCGCAGATCACCGCCGACTGGGTTGATACCTCGACGGGCGAGACCTGGCGGTCGAGGGTGACGCCCGGACACCGTGGCGGTGTTCGCCAGTTCCTTGGCCGGTTCGCTGGGCAGGAGCTCGAGGTGGCGCTGGAAGCGACGACGGGCTGGCGGTTTGTCGTCGAGGAGCTTCACGCGGTCGGCGCGCGGGTGCACCTGGCCGAGCCGGCGGAGACCTCGGCGTTGCGCGGGAGCAAGAAGCGCGCCAAGAGCGACCGGGCGGACGCCAGGCATCTGCGGCAGCTGCTGATGGCCGGCCGGCTCCCGGAGTCGTGGATCCCGCCTGATCACATCCTCGATCTCCGCGCCCGCGTGCGCCTGCGCCACACCCTCTCTGAGCAGCGCGGCGAATGGCAGCAACGGATCCAATCGGTGCTCTATCACCACGGCTGCCCGCAGCGCGGTGACCTGATGAATCGCGATGGCCTCGCGTGGCTCGCGGCTCAGCCGCTGGACGCGTGCGCTCGCCAGCAGGTGCACGTCGCGCTCGCGATGATCGACGCGCTCGACACCCAGATCGCGCCGCTCGATCAGGAGCTTCGCGCGTATGCGCGCCGCCAGCCCGGATGCAAGGCGCTGCTCGCGCACTACGGGATCGGGCCGATCACGTCGGTCACGATCCTCGCCGAGCTCGGCGACGCCAGCCGGTTCTCGTCCTCGCGAGAAGCGGTCCGCTACGCCGGACTCGACATCACCGTCCACCAATCCGACCAGCGCCGCGCACCCGGACGCCTCTCCCGCCAAGGGCCGCCCTCGCTGCGCTGGGCGCTGTTCGAAGCCGCGCAATGCGCGCGGCGGCGAACCTCACCGGACCACGCGTACTACCTCGAAGCCGCGCAGCGGCTAGGCGGGAACCGCGCCTGCCTATCCGTCGCGCGCAAACTCCTCAAACGCAGCTATCACACGCTGCGCGAACTCGGCGAGGAGGCACTCCAGCCCGCATGACCACCAGCTTGTGCGCGCTGCCCTCACTCACACCGATGCCCCGCGGCCAGCTCCCTGCACGCTCCTGCCGCCACCACCACGTGGACGGCCTTCATAGACCGAGCGGCCGCAACGCTTCCGCCAGCGGGATCACCCCATCAACCATCATGTCGCCGACCCGGACACCCTCCGGATCGTGGACCGAGATAAGGCTGGGCGCCCGCGCGCACACCACCCGCACCGCCAACCGCCCCCACGCACCCCCGAACACAACGCGGTCCCACCCACCTAAACCCAGCCCCAGCGCTTGACGCAGGGTCCCTGCACAGATAAGGAGCAACGGGAACGTTTTTCGCGCCCTCTGGATCATTGCGGTAGTCCGCGCTCGCCCGGCTCGCGCCCATTCGATAGGTCCGAGGCAACCTGAGCGATGAGCTTGCCGGACCTCCGCCATCCGCGTACGCG
>DATBYJ010000011.1:0-9666 GCA_036513795.1 Solirubrobacteraceae bacterium
TTCCTCGATGTCTTGGACGGATTCCGCAGTGGTGAAGCCTGCCCGCGCAGGTCCTATCTGCGCCGCGCATGCTTCGAAGATCTGGCTCGCGGGCTTGTCGCTGAAGATTTCGAATGCGGGGCAGGCCAATGGGTCGGAGGCGCCGGTGCCGCGCTGGTCGAACACCAAGAGGTCGCGCGACCCCAGCGCCGGCGCGATCGATTGGGCGATGAATTCCATCAGCGGGTTGGCCGCTTGACCGGGGCCACCCGCGAGCGCTACCACGGCGTTGCGGCTGGGGCTCGTGCCGGCCAGTTTGCGCTCTATGCTCAACGAGATCGTCCCAGGGACCGCTCCCGCGCGATCGATCGGGACTGGCAGCGAGGCGCAACTGATGCCCACTAACCCCGGGCAAGGTATGAAACTAAGGCTGGATGCTGCCGCCGAGTAGCTGGGCCAGGCGAGCGCCAGCACGGGCATCAGCGCCAGCGCCAAATTGGTGGCTCGCCTGCGCATCGCTGCCGACAATAGCTGCAGTGGCAGTTGAACTCGCCGGGAGCACCACGTGGCGGCCTCCGAGCGTGCCCACGAGCGCGTGGTGTGGCCCGAGGTGCAACGTTCCGTGCGCGGCGGCAGATCCGTTCACCTGTAGGCTCGTCGCTTCGGCTTTGATCGTGCCGGACAGGGTCATGCCAGGCACATAGGAGTAACCATGCAGGCTGAACGTCCCGTTAGCGAACTCGCCCCATCCGGCGTGCAACCCCCCGAAGCGAAACGTCGGCAGCGCGGTGATGCTTTCCAGCGAGCCGCTTAGCGTCAGCTGCAGGGCGAGCTCGCGTAGGAAATCCTCGAAGGTGAGCTTGACCGCATGCAGCGTACGACCGGGAAGGCCGCTGTAGCCCTTGGTGGGCGAGACGAGCGCGAGTCGCTGCGGTGGCAATGGCGGTGGCCGCAGGCTCAGTGGAGGCGGCGCCGGGTGGCATGGCTTGATCGTGCTCGCAGCGAACAGCGCCTGCAGTGCTTCGCTGGCGCAGCGGGTCTGCTCGTCGGTGAGTACCGAGTGACCGGTGTATGGCACGACGAGCAGGTGGGAGTCAGGTATCTGTGCGGCGACTTCGCGCGCATTGGCGGTCGGCGTGCGCAGATCGTCGGCGCCGCTGAGGATCAGCGTGGGAACGTCGGGCAGGGGCGCAGCGTCGACGGCGGGGGTGGAAGTGGTGAACGGCCAATAGGCGCACGCTTGCACGTCGCTCAGTTGCAGCGCAGAAGCTGCTGTGAACGGGGCGAACGCGCTTGCTGGCGACGCTCGCGCGGCGGCGCTGGCTTCGGCGATCCGCTGCTTGGGTCTGGAGCTGCGCCGCCACGGGAAGTTCTGCTCTTCACAGCTGGTGGCGTAGTAGAGCGGAGTATCGAAGTCTTCAGGTTCGCTTTCGCCCTGCCCGGCGGTGGTCAGCAGGCGGGCAAGCGGCGCCGTGTCGTTCCTGGCAGCGGCTGCAACCGCGGTGAGGAATTCTGCGCGCAGCGGTGGGGAGAAGTCGCCTGCCAGCAAGATTTCAAGCAGCTCGTCGGCAGAGAGGAAAACATGATGGGCGTTGCCATTTTGATCGATCACCTGCGCGCGCAACGGCGCTCGTTCCATGCGTGCGACGACACGGCTGAGGTCGGCAACTGGGTTAGTGGTGATGTGTTTGCACAACTGCTCGACGCACATCTGGCGCAGGATGCGGGGGACGGCCGCGAACGTGGAGCGGCTGAGTGTTTCTGGGCCGTTGGGCGGGACGACCGAGTCAAGCACCAGCGCTTCCACGTGGCTGGGGTACTCCTGGGCGTAGAGCTCGGCGACCTTCGTGCCATAGCTGGTGCCGTACAGAACGAGCTTTTCATAGCCGCCCGCCTGCCTGATCGCCTCGATGTCTGCGACCGTGTCAGCAGTCGTGTAGAAGGATCGGCTGCCTCCCAGTTGGTCGGCGCAGGCTTCGATTAGCGGGCCAAACGAGTGATACAGCCGCGGCACTTCGAAGGCGTGACAGGCAAGCGGATCGGAGAGGCCGATGCCGCGCTGGTCGAAGACGATCAGATCGCGTGTCGAGGCGATCGGGCCGAGTAGTTCGGCGAACGTTTCCGAAAATGGCAGCGCCGACTGTCCCGGTCCGCCAGCGAGGGCGATGATCGCGCTGTGTGCTTCTCCCACAGGGGCGCGATGGCGGCGGAGGGCGAGCGTGATCGTGCCGGGAACGGCGCCACTGGGGTCCAACGGCACGGTGAGGTGGCCGCAGGCAAAGTCGTTGCTGTTCGCGCACGGAGTAAACGCGATCTCGGCTGCGGCGGATGGCGCGAATTGGGAGCAGGCGAGGCTGAGAAGCCAGGCGCACGCTGTCAACAGGCCCACCAGTCTCTGTACGCGAGGTTGCATTAATCGGAATCTATTGGTTGTGGCGGCGTGGACGTGTCGATTGCCGCGCGTGGCTCGCGCTAGGGTCTGGCCGATGGCAAGCGCTCGCGAGACAGTCGATGCCCCCGCGGCTCCACCCGCGATCGGGCCCTACAGCCACGCTGTGCGCGCGGGCGATCTGCTGTTCTGCTCGGGGCAGATCCCGCTCGATCCGCACACGGGGGAGCTCATCGGCGGGAGTGCTGGCGAGCAGGCACGGCGTTGTCTTGAAAACCTCCAGGCGGTATGCGACGCGGCTGGAACCACGCTCGATCACGCGGTGCGAATGACCATATACATGACTGATCTGTCGGCGTTCGCGGAGGTCAACGAGGTATACGGCTCGTTCTTTGCGGCCGATCCGCCGGCGCGCGTGACGGTCGGCGTTGCGCAGTTGCCAAAGGGCGCCTACGTGGAGATCGACGCCACAGTGGCGCTGTAGGCGTCGGTCGGCTCCACGCTGCGAAGGGCCCGGTTGAGGAGCTCGCGAAGGGTCCTACGCTCGTCGGCGTCGAGCGCCGCGAGCACCTCGTCCTCGATTGCCACCTGGGCGCGTTCAGCGCTGCTCAGGGCGCTGCGGCCTGACGGTGTGATCTCGACCAGATGACGGCGTCGGTCGCTGGGGTCGCGCACGCGGGTGGTGTAGCCGAGCTGCTCGAGCTCGTTCAGTAGCAGCACGACGTTGTTGGCGTCCATGCAGAACGCGTCCGCGAGGTCCTGCTGGGGACAGCTGTCGTGGTCTGAGACGTAGCTGAGCGCGACCAGATGGCGCAGGTGCATGCCCAGCTGCTCCTCGTTGGAGCGCCGGTAAACCTGCTTTGCCAAGCGACTCAGCAGCACCGCCGAGCCGGGGGCACATTCACGCTGATCAGCCACATTTTGAAGTCTATACATCATCCAAGCACCAATCATCACATTAGCAGCGATCGTTAATTTTTCGTAGATCATCATTGCTAGATGGATGGTAGATGTTATGGTGTGTTCCACGCAACCTCGGAGGACACCAATGACCGCTCTACTCAGTCAACTCAAGACCACCACTCAGTCTGAAAACTCAGATCGCCGACGCTGGATCGCCCTCGCCGTGCTGTGCCTCGGGCAGCTGATGATGGTGCTGGACGCGACGATCGTGAACGTCGCGCTGCCGTCGATTCAACGCGATCTGCACTTCACCCAATCGAACCTCACCTGGGTAATCGACGGCTACATGATCACCTTCGGAGGGTTCCTGCTGCTGGCGGGCCGTTTCGGCGATCTCGTGGGTCGCAAGCGAGTGTTCCTGGGTGGGCTCGTTCTGTTCGTGGCCTCGTCGATTCTTTGCGGCGTATCCGATAGTCAGGCAATGCTGATCGGCGCACGCCTGTTGCAGGGCGTGGGCGGCGCGGTGGCCTCGAGCGTGATCCTGGCGATCATCGTCACCGAGTTCCCTGAGCGCGCAGAGCAGGCGAAGGCGATGGGCATGTACGCATTCGTGTCCGCCGGAGGCGGCTCGATCGGCCTGCTCGCCGGCGGTGCGCTCACGCAGTCGCTGGACTGGCACTGGATCTTCTTCGTGAACGTGCCGATCGGCATCGTTGCCTTCACTCTCGGTTGGATGTTGATCGAGGAGAACGAGGGCCTAGGTCTCGCTGGAGGTGTGGATGTGCTCGGCTCGATCCTCGTCACCTTGGCGACGATGTTCGGCGCGTTTGCGATCGTCAAGTCGGGCGACTATGGGCTGCTCTCGGCGCGCACGCTGGGAGCGGGCGGCACCGCGTTGATCCTGCTGGCTGGGTTCTTCGCGGTGGAGGCGCGGGTGCCCAACCCGATCATGCCGCTGCGCATCCTACGGCTGCGCACGCTGATGGGCTCGAGCCTCGTGAGGGGCCTGCTCGTGACCGGCATGTACTCGTCCTTCTTCCTCGGAGCGCTGTACCTCGAGCATGTGCTCGGCTATGACGCGATCGACACGGGGCTCGCATTCATGCCGCTGACGATCGGCATCGCGGCGATGTCGATGGGTCTGGCAGCGCGCGCGGTGGAGCGCTTCGGCGCGGTGCCAACGCTTGCCGCGGGACTCTCGGGGATCATCGTGGGTCTGCTGTTGCTGGCGGTGCAGGGAGTGCACGCGAGCTACTTCCCGGGGCTGTTCGTCGCCTTCCTGGTCATGGGCATCGGCGCGGGCTCCTCGTTCTTGCCGCTGCTGACGATCGGGATGGCAGATGCGCCGGCGCGGGATGCCGGTCTGGCCTCGGGCATCATCAACGTCTCCGTGCAGCTGTTCGGGGCGATCGGCCTGGCCGCGCTGGGAACGATCGCCACCGACCACACCAAATCGCTGAGCGCTGCGGGGCACCCACTGCTGGCGTCGCTCACAGGCGGCTACCACCTCGCCTACGTGGTCGCGTCTGTGTGCGTGGGGGTGGGCGTACTCGCGGCGTTCCTGGTGCTGCGCGGGCCAGCGTCGCCGCCGCGGGAGGTCGTCATCGAGCAGGACCAGCAGGTCTCCGACGTGGAGCTGATCGCCGCCTAGGCACAACTCCTGGCCTGGTTAGGCGGGCGCGGCTGCGTCACCCCCGCAGCTGCGCCCGCTTGACCTTGCCGCTGGCGGTCTTCGGCAGCTCATCGGCAAACTCGATGATGCGGGGGTACTTGTAGGGAGCAGTTTCGCGCTTGACGTGCTCTTGCAGCTCGCGCACGAGCTCTGGCGAGGGTATGTAACTGCCGTCGCGCAGCACCACCACGGCGCGCACCACCGACCCGCGCTCCTCGTCTGGAGCGGCCACCGCGGCGGCCTCGGCGACCGCGGGGTGGGCGACGAGTGCGGACTCAACCTCGAAAGGCCCAATCCGGTAGCCGGCGGAGACGATCACGTCGTCTGCACGTCCCTCGAAATGCAGCCAGCCGTCGTCATCTTCGGTGACCCGGTCGCCGGTGTACCACGGACCACCGTCGCGTCGATCATCGACATGCCAAACGCCGTCGGCGCCGCGCCTGACGTGCTCGCCGAGATAGCCGAGGAAGAAGGTGGGCACGCTCGCCGGGTCGACCGTCAGCTCGCCATCGAGGATCGTGAGGCCCATCCCCGGAAGTGCCATGCCCATCGATCCGGGGCGCGCGTCGGTATCCAGCGGGGTGCCGGTCGTCTGCCCGGTCTCCGTCTGGCCGTAGCCGTCGCGGATCTCCAGGCCGGTCGCCTGCTTCCACGCACGCAACACCTCTGGGTTGAGCGCCTCGCCGGCGGCCACCATCCCGTGCAGGTGTGCCAGTGGGCGCAGTGACGCGCGCTTGGCGATCACGCGGTACTCCGTGGGCGCCATGCACAACACGTTCACGCGCTCGCGCTCCAGCAGCTCCAGACGCTCGTTTGGATCGAAGCGCGCATCGTGTAGCAAGGCAGATGCGCCTGACAACCACGGTGCGATGAACACGTTGCGAGCCGACTTCGACCAGCCGCTGGCGGCGGTGCACCACACCAGATCGCCGGCGCGGGCGCCCAGCCAGTGCTCGGCCTGCACGCGCTGACCGTCGAGGTAGCGCTGTGCGTGGACCACCGCCTTTGGCTCGCCAGCGGTGCCGCTCGTGAACGTAAGCAGGCACGGATCATCGCTGCCCACCTCGACCGCGGGCACCGGCGCTGATGCGAACAGCAGCTCGTCGGGCACATACACGACTGGGACCGGCCTGGAGCCAGCGGCGATTGCGGCGTCGAGCTCCTGACGGTTGCGCTCGTCGGAGACGACCAGCGCGGGGGCGACGGTGTCGATGCGCAGGCGCAGGTCTTTCCTGCGCAGCTGCTCTGTGCATGGCAGCACCACCGCGCCGATGCGAAAGCACGCGAGCATCGTCAGCACCCACTCGGGCCGGTTGCCGATCAGGGTCATCACGACGTCGCCCCGATCCACGCCCAGCCCTCGCAGCGCGCCGGCCATGCGCGCCGACCGCTCACTAACCTCGCCGAAGTTCCACTCGCGCCGGGTGCCGTCGCGGGCGAGCTCGAGCAGGGCCAGTTGCCCGGGTGCAGCGGCCTCTAGGACATCGCGCGCGAAGTTCACGCCGGTATTCTCCTAGAAGCGAGACAAAATTAGCCAAAATAGCTGCGTCTAACAAAGATACGTAGCCCACCACCCGAACCCTGGAGCGCAGATCAGAATGGCCGTAGCCGCCTCCCAGTACACCGAGAAGACCGACGAGCAGCAGGCGATCACCGAGATGGTCCACCAGTTCGCCGACGAGCAGATCCTGCCCAACGCCGAGCACTACGACCACGAGGACGCCTTCCCGGAGCCGATCGTCGAGCAGATGAAGGAGCTGGGTCTGTTCGGGGTGACGATCCCCGAGGAGTACGGCGGGATGGGCCTGGACCT
The DNA here is from genome assembly GCA_036513795.1 of Solirubrobacteraceae bacterium. Classification (GTDB taxonomy): domain Bacteria; phylum Actinomycetota; class Thermoleophilia; order Solirubrobacterales; family Solirubrobacteraceae; genus Palsa-744. The sequence continues at coordinate 6,757 of DATBYJ010000011.1, forward strand.
GACGACCTACGCGATGATCGTCGAGGAGCTCTCACGCGGCTGGATCTCGATCTCGGGCGTGATCAACACGCACTTCATCGGCTCCTACCTGCTGATGAAGTTCGGTAACGAGGAGCAGAAGCAGAAGTACCTGCCGCGCATGGCCACCGGCGAGATCCGTGCGGCGTTCTCGCTCTCAGAGCCGGAGCTGGGGTCCGACGTGCAGGCGATCAAAACATCTGCCAAGAAGACCGACGATGGCAGCTACGAGATCAACGGCCAGAAGATGTGGGTGACTAACGGTCTGCGCTCGGACCTCGTGTTCGTGCTCGTAAAGACCGACCCGAGCGCCGCGAAGGCATACCAGGGGATGACGTGTTTCATCGCCGAGAAGGAGGGTGGCGTCAAAGAGAACACCGGTGCGTACGCCGGCCTGCTGGTGCCCGACCAGCTCAAAAAGATGGGCTACAAGGGCGTGGAGTCAACGGAGCTCGTGTTCGACGGTTACTGCTGTCCCGCGGAGAACGTCCTCGGCGGCGAGGAGGCCGGCCTGAACAAGGGCTTCCCGCAGATGATGGACGCGCTCGAGGTCGGGCGCGTGAACGTGGCAGCTCGCGGTGTCGGCATCGCCCAGCGCGCGCTGGAGCTGGCGCTGCGCTACTCGCAGGAGCGCAAGACCTTCGGCAAGCCCATCTCAGAGCACCAGGCGATCCAGTTCAAGCTTGCCGACATGGCCACCCAGGTCGAAGCTGCCCGTCTGCTGACGCTGCGAGCCGCGCGCCTGAAGGACGCAGGCGATCGCTCTGACCTGGAGGCAGGGATGGCTAAGCTGTTCGCGTCAGAGGCCGGGCGCTTCTGCGTGGAGGAGTCCTTCCGTATCCATGGCGGCTACGGCTACTCCAAGGAGTACGAGATTGAGCGTCTCTATCGCGATGCGCCGCTTTTGTTGATCGGCGAGGGCACCTCAGAGATTCAGCGCATGGTGATCGGGCGCAAGCTGCTGCAGCGTCATAAGATCTGACGGACAGTTACGGACCGTCACAAGGTCCAGGAGGAGGCAAGCAGACATATGGCCGATGACGCCAAGTCTTTGATCGAACTCGCAACCCGTAGGTTCGTCGGCGAAGTGCCGGCGCTTGAGCCGATCAAGCTGGTGGTCGGTGTCGAACTGCGCGGTAGGGGAGACGTGCAGCACTTCCGCTTGGAGATGCCGGACGTGAAGGTCACCAAGGGACCAGCTGCAGACGCTCGCGTGCGCGTAGACATGCGCCGCGAGTTCTTCAACGTGATGGCGCGCGAAGGCAAGATCGCCGACTGGGTCGAGGCCTTCGCCTATGGTCAAGCTAAGGCTTCTGGGCCCGAGCAGTTCATTCGCCTGATTGTCAACGTTGTCGAGCGCCAGCAAGAGCGCGAACGCACGCCGAAGGCACGCAAGCACGCATAGGTGGCCGCCAGAGGTTCAGGCGACGAGGGGACGATCAGTGGTAGGCGTGTAGCTGCTCTGCCAGGAACGCCAGGGAACCCAGCAGACAGATGCACATGACCACGAGTGAGAAGTTTTCGTTCATCGGCTCGTAATCACGATAGTGGACGCGGCGGCTTGCTGCGAGCGCACGTCGAAAGCGCTGGCGCGCTAAAGCGCGGCGCCGCCGTCATATAGCTTCAGCACGCGTACCGGGTGGGTGGGATCTGAGGCCACCGCGTTGAGACAGAGACGACAGAGCACACACTCGTCCAAGTTCTTCTCGACGATTTCGACCTTGCCGTCGACAGCGGCGAAGATGTCCACGGGGCATACCTCAGAGAGCTTTGCAGCGAGCGCAGCGTCGGAGGCGACGTCGTCGTTTACCTCCACAGCGATGAAGATCCCATCCTTCCTCATGCCGCGTTCCTCTCGGCGAGCTTGTCCTTGACGAGATCGGGGATCTCGTCGATCCGCTGCACGACGGGGATGCCGGCCGCCTCCAGCCGGGCGATCTTCTCGGTCGCCGAGTCCTCCTTGCCCTCGACGATCGTGCCGGCGTGTCCGAAGGACATGCCCTGCATCTCCTCGTCGTCCATGAACTTGCCGGCCATGAAGGCGATGATCGGCAGGCGCGAGTCGTTGTCCTTCACCCACTGCGCCAGCTGCGCCTCCATGCGCCCGCCGGGCTCGGTGTAGATGACGATCGCCTGGGTCTGCTCGTCGGCCTCGAAGTACGGCATCAGCTCGGCGTAGGTGGAGCCGATGATCGCGTCGCCGCCGATCGAGACCGCGGTGGAGACCCCGAGTCCGGCAGCCGTCAGCGTGGAGGAGATCTCCGTGGTCATACCACCGGAGCGGCTCATCACGCCGACCGCGCCGGGCTGGTAGGCCACTGCGGCGTTGCGTGCCGGGCCGCCGATGCCGCCCATCTTGGCGACGCCCGGGACGATCACACCGAGGCAGTTGGGCCCGATGATCCGCGCGCCCTTGGCGTCGGCCAGCTCGACCATCATCGCGACGTCGCGGCGCGGGATCCGCTCGGTGACGATCACAACTGTCTTGATGCCGGCGTGCAGCGCCTCGAAGACGGCGTCGCGCGTGCCCGCGGGGGGAACGGTGACGACCGAGCCGTCGGGCGCGACGCCACCGTTGTGCTCGACCACCTGCTCGACGGTGTCGAACACCGGCACGCCGTGCACCTCGCGGCCCTTGCGCCCGGGGGTCACGCCGCCGACGATCTTCGAGCCGTAGTCCAGGCACTCACGTGTGAGGTTGACGGCCTCGCGGCCGGTGATGCCCTGGATGATGAACGTCGTGTCCTGGTTGATCAGGATGGACATGGCTAGGCCGCGGCTCCCTGGATCTTGGCAACGGCCCGGCCAGCGGCCTCCCACAACGACACCGAGCGGTCGCAGTACTCGATCCCGTACTTGTCGAGGATCTTAAAGCCCTCCTCCTCCCAAGCG
>DATBYJ010000012.1:0-20362 GCA_036513795.1 Solirubrobacteraceae bacterium
TTCGCGCTGCCAGCGCGCGTCACATCCTCGACTTCCCCGAGCAGTTCCCCGGCACCCACACGGTCACGCTCGAGTGCAACTATCGCTCGACCACGCCAATTCTCGCGGTCGCAAACGCCGTCTCCGCCCAGGACCGGCTCGGCTTCCCCAAGGAGCTGTGGACCGAGCGCGAAGGTGGACAGCCGCCCGAGCTCGTGTTCCCACGCGACGAAGCGCGACAGGCGGTGGAGGTGTGCGACCGCGTGATGGCCGCACGCGAGGAAGGCATGGAGCTGTGCAAGCAGGCCGTGCTCGCTCGCACCGGGCACGACACCGACCTGCTCGAGCTCGAGCTGACGCGACGCGGGATCCCGTTCGTCAAGTACGGCGGCTTGCGCTATCTGGACGCAGCCCACGTAAAGGACTTCATCGCGCTGCTGCGCCTGACAGACAACCCCGCCGACGAGGTCAGCTGGTTTCGCCTGCTGCAGCTGCTCGACGGTGTCGGCCCGATTCGCGCCCGGCGCGTGCTCGACGCGTTGCGCGCACCCGAAGGTGGTGCGCCGGAGCTCGCGCGCTGGCCGCTAGCCATCCAGCATGTCCCCGAGAGCTCAATCGCGCATGCGAGCGCTGTGTTCGAGGCGCTCGTACACGCAGGTGCGCAATCTGAAGCATCCACCGGCGCCCAGGTCGAGCAGCTGTGCGCCGCGCTCTCGCCGCTGATTCGCCTGCGCTATCCCGACGGTGCCATTCGCGTCGGCGACCTTGACCAGCTCGTCGTCGCTGCCCGCAGCGCTCAGGACGTGCGTCATTTCGTCTCCGAGCTGGTCCTCGACCCGCCCGCGTCAAGCTCCGATCTCGCCGGCCCGCCGCACCTCGACGAGGACTATCTGGTGCTCAGCACCGTGCACTCAGCCAAGGGCCTCGAATGGGACGCCGTCCACGTGATCGCCGTCTACGACGGCAACTTCCCCGCCGACATGAGCACCGGGACTGAGGAGGGGGTGGCCGAGGAGCGCCGGCTCTTGTACGTCGCGCTCACGCGCGCCCGCAGGCGGCTGCACGTGTACGTGCCCTCCCGCTACTACCACCGGCCGCACGGTAACGACGACGCGCACGGCTACGGGCAGCCCTCACGGTTCCTTACCGACGCAGTTCAGAGCCTGTTCGACGTCACGCACACCGCCGATACGAGCGGGCCGGTCGGTGGGGAGGCCGTTCCCAAGCGACGGATCGAGGTGTCGGTGGATGCGTTGTTCGCAGTGAGCGGCTGATGTCCGTGTGGGCGGTTCTGCAACATGTTCCGTTCGAGGGGCCAGGCCTCATCGCCGTGCAGGCGCACGCGCACGGCATCGAGCTCGACGAGCGCCATCTCTATCGCGGGGATGCCCTGCCCAGTCCCCAGGAGCTAGCCGGGCTTGTCGTGCTTGGTGGGCCGATGGGCGTTGGCGGTACCGAGCAGTATCCGCACCTGGCAGTTGAGATCGATCTGCTCGCCCAGGCTGTGGCCGCCGGCGTGCCAGTTCTCGGGGTGTGTCTTGGCGCGCAGTTGCTTGCGTGCGCGCTCGGCGGCCAGGTCGGACCCACGGGATCGACCGAGGTGGGGATTGGCAGCGTCGCGTTGACACCCGCGGGTGAGCGCGACAGCGTGCTGGGGCCGTCTGGCCTATCGGTTCCCGTGCTTCATTGGCACGGCGACACGTTCACGATTCCGCCGGGCGCAGAGTTGCTGGCAAGCAGCGATCGGTGTGTAAATCAGGCGTTCCGCGTGAACTGCGCATATGGCCTGCAGTTCCACATCGAGCTGAACGCCGATCTGGCAGCCAGCATGCGGCCACAGCTGCCGACTGAGGTCGCGCTCGATGTCAGCGATGTGGCAGCTGTCGAACGCGTTGGCAGCGCGATCCTTGGGCGGTTCTTCGAGGCCGCACAGCATCAACGATCGACGCCGGGAGCTTGAGCTATGGGTGGGCATTTACGTCACGAGTCAGCTGCGCGCTTGCCACGTAGCGTGTGGTCGGGCCCTTTCCCAGCTGGCTGATCAGCCCGGCATCGAGTAGACGCCGGAGGTCGTTGCTCGCGGTGGGCACAGACACGTCCGCCTCCGCTGCGTACGCGGTTCGATTGGTGCCTTGAAAGAGGCTCTGCTCGAGGGCGATCACGAGACGGTCAGGCCAATTGCGCTGTTCCACGAGCTTCTCCAGGTAAGCCCACCGTGCACTAGCCTCGGCCAGTTGTTGCAAGCGCCGGCGTGCCTGCACAAGGTGGGCTTCGACGCACAGTCCCACAAACGGGGTTGCATCGCGCTCGGGTTGGTAGGACCCGCCCTGTACCGCCTGCAGAGCGGCGTAGTAGGCCGATGTGTTGCTGCCGAGGGATTCCTCGATCGAGACGAACTCGGGCGCGAGCAATCCGCCGCGCGCGAGTACCAGCGACTGCACGATCCGCGCGATGCGCCCGTTACCGTCGCGAAACGGGTGGACGGAGACGACATGCAGGTGGGCCATCGCTGCCCGCACAATCAAGTGGGCGCCGGGATCGCCATGGTCGAGCCATTGCATGAGCTCCCGCATGAGCAGTGGCACTTCCTCGGCTGGTGGACCGATGTATGCAGGTGGTCCACCACCCGGGCTGGTCACCTCGATCCCACGTTGTCGGTACTGACCAGGCTCCTTGTCCTTCTGGAAGTAGCAGGCGTCGAAATGCAGGTCGAGCAGGACACGGTCGGTCCACTGAAAGCCGGGATCGTCAGACATCACGCCGACATGGTCCATCGCCCGCACATAGCTGGACAGCGCCATGCGGTCCTGATCGGTGGGGTCGGGCGGCTCGTTCCCGCTCGCGACAGCCACGATCTCATCCGCGGGGACGTGGAATCCCTCGATCTCGATCGAGCTCTCCGCTGAGGAGGCTCGCCATTGACGCCGCAGTGTGCCGAGCCATCGCCCGGTGCCGTTGGCCTGGGCCCCAAGCTCATCGCGCACCGCATCAAAGGTCGCCAGCTCCGCTTCTAGTGTGGCGTCGGCGGAAGGCGTTCGGTAGAGCATCTCATAAGAATAGATGATTATTCGTATAGTCGTCTATTCGCAGTATCTTCTAATATGCACCCAGGCTGAGACGCCTTGGGGCCGAGGCCCAAGCAGCCTCGGCCCCAATGCGATCGCATATCTACTTGAAGTGATTCAGTCGAAGCAACTACGCCTCAGCGCCAGCCACTACGAGATCCCTTTCGCCCGCATCGCCGCCTCGACCTCGGAGGCGTCGGCTTCCATTCCCCGTTCGTTCGGGTGCACGGAGAACGCATCCGATTCGGGCAGCACAGGTTCGACGTAGCGCACGCTCAGCGACTTGCACGCGTCGTGGCCGATGCTCGGCGTGTACGTGTCGACGTACGTGTCGCCGTTGGCGGCTGCCTCGCTGCTGAGCATCGAGTTCAGTTCCTTCTCGACGCCGTTGAGGTAGGCCGTGTCGCCAGTGGTCAGCGGCACGGTCGGCCAGCAGTTGCCGCTCTGGGGCAGGATGTCGGGATAGCCGACGACGAACACCTTTGCTGACGGCGAGACGGTGTGGACCTGGTGGAGCATCGCTCCGATCACAGGCCCGTCTTCGGCGATCTCTTCGGCGAGTTTGTGGCCGTACGTTGATTTGCACGGCGTCCCGAACGGGAACACGAGGTCCTCCGCTCCGCAAGTGATGAGCGTGTTGAGGAACAGCCCTTTGTCGTTGCCGCCGATCCCCACCGATACGACCTGGGTGGTAGAGCTGAGCGCATCGATTTGCGGCGGCTGGGATGAGTACTGGGCGGTGGTCGTGATGTTTTCTGTGGTGGCTCCCGAGCAGCTGACGTCCTTCAACGACAGGCCCAGCGCGGAGGCCGCCAGATGCGGATAGTTGCGAGCCGACTGCAGGCATTCGAGCGGCGCGCCGGGTGCGGGCGGCAGGATGAATGGGCCAGACGTGTAGGAATCACCGAGCGACACATATGGGGTGCTGGCACCAGCTATCGACGGTGCCGCGGCAAACGCCATCAGGGCTGCGACGGCAGCGGCGATGCTGAGCATCGGGCGCATTACCCGTGAGCCGGCGGTACGCCGGCCGCGTACGTGCGCGTGGGACAAGTAGCGATCAGACATAGCGATCCTTTCTCCTTGTATGGACACCCACTACCTACCCGTGGGGATCGCGTTGCTACCTAGTCGAGATCCAAATCCAGCACGGGCTGGGCGTGCGGCGCTGCTGCGCTCGCGACTTGCTGATCGCCTTTGACGTCGATCCGGGTCACCGCCAGGAAGGCGATAAAGCCGACCATCACGACCGCCAGGCCGACGGCTACTGGGCCGGTGCCCAGTGCCAGCCCGCCTTTGCGAGCGGTGGCGTCCATCCAATCGGCGAATGAGGCGCCAAGTGGCCTGGTCATGATGTAGGCAAACCAGAACGCGAAGATCGAGTTGAGGCCGAACCAGCGATAGGCCACCGCTGGGAGTGCGAACAGCGAGACGAACAGGACGCCAGAGGAGAGGTAGCCGAGATTCCAGTTCGTTGCCGTCATGTCCCCCGCGGCGGTGCCTAGCGCGAACGTTGCCAGCACTGTGGCCCAATAGAACTGCTCGCGCTTACGCGTGTAGATGCTGTGAATCGAGAGCGTCTTCTCGCTTCGGTACCAGGCCGTGAACACGACTGCAAGCACGATTAGGTAGAAGGTGCTCGAAACGGTGTAGGGGATGCCGAAACCCACATGCAGCGCGTCGGCGCAAGAGGTGCCGAAAACCGCGACCATGACCACCACCAGCCAGTAGTTCCACGCGTTATAGCCGGCTGTCTTGAACTGCCGTTTGAGCGCTACAACGAGGCCGATGAGCATCAGCGGCACGGCGATCGCGGGCCCCAGCGCGGCGTTCATGAAGTCCGAGGTCGCCTCGCCCATAGCGGTCGTGAGGATCTTCGTGATCCAGAAGAAGACGGTTATCTCGGGAACCTTCGTGAGGGCTCGTCCGGCGATGCTCTGCTGATCCTGTGACAAGCGACTATCCCTTCAGTATTTGTGTGATTCGCTACAGCCCGAGTGATGAGTTTCCGTCTGCCTTCAACGGGTGGAATACAGTCGTTTCATTCGGTTTCGATAAAGGATGAGGAAACTCTCACGCGGAAGGGCAGCGGGTGGCCAAGTACGTAGGGGCGATTGACCAGGGGACCACAAGCACCCGCTTCATCCTGTTCGACAGTGACGCGAGGATCGTCGCTGCCGACCAGCGCGAGCACGAGCAGATCAACCCGCGGGCCGGCTGGGTCGAGCACGACGCCGACGAGATCTGGCGCCGAACAGGTGAGGTGATCGACGGGGCGCTCGCGAAGTCCGACGCCGAGGCCGGCGATATCGCCGCGATCGGCATCACCAACCAACGCGAGAGCACGGTGGTGTGGGAGCGCGCGACCGGCAGGCCGATTTACAACGCGATCGTGTGGCAGGACACGCGCACCGATCAGCTGGTGCGCGAGCTGGCGGGCGATCAGGGAGTCGACCGCCTGCGCGAGTGCGTGGGTCTGCCGCTGTCGACGTACTTCTCAGGGCCGAAGGTTTCATGGCTGCTGGAGAACGTAGACGGCGCCCGCGAGCGCGCGGAGAACGGTGAGCTGGCGTTCGGCACGATCGACACATGGCTACTTTGGAACCTCACGGGAGGCGCCAAAGGTGGCGTGCATGTCACCGACGTGACCAACGCCAGCCGCACGATGCTGATGGATCTGCAGAGCCTCGACTGGCACGATCCGAGCCTCGAGCTGATGGGCATCCCGCGTGCGATGCTGCCGGAAATCCGCTCATCCAGCGAGGTGTATGGCCAGGCGTCCGGTACGGCGGCGGTCGGTTGTCCGATCGCGGGCATCCTGGGCGACCAGCAGGCGGCGCTGTTCGGGCAGACGTGCTTTGAGCGGGGCGAGGCCAAGAACACCTACGGCACAGGCTCGTTCCTGCTGTTGAACACCGGCCAGGAGATCGCGCGCTCGCAGACGCTGTTGACGACACTCGCCTACAAGCTCGGGGACGGCAAGCCGAGGTATGCGCTGGAGGGCTCGATCGCGGTGACAGGAGCGCTGATCCAGTGGCTGCGCGACCGCTTGCAACTGATCGACAGCGCCGCCGAAGTGGAGGACCTCGCACGCACGGTCTCCGACAACGGCGGCGTCTACTTCGTGCCTGCCTTCTCGGGCTTGTTCGCGCCTTACTGGCGCGTTGACGCCCGCGGCGTGATCGTCGGCTTGACGGCGTACGCCAACCGCGGGCACATCGCCCGCGCGGCCCTGGAGGCGACCGCATGGCAGAGCCGCGAGGTGGTTGACGAGGCCAACGCCGCTGCCGATGCCCCACTCAGCGAGCTGAAGGTGGACGGCGCCATGACCACCAACGAGCTGCTAATGCAATTTCAGGCCGACGTGCTCGGCGTACCTGTAGTGCGTCCAGCGGTAACCGAGACGACGGCGCTCGGCGCTGCCTTTGCGGCGGGCTTGGCGGTCGGCTTCTGGTCAGACCAGCATGAGCTGCGCGCGCGCTGGTCCGAGGACCGGCGCTGGCAGCCGCACATGGACGCGTCCGTGCGCGAGCATGGGTACCGCCAGTGGAAGAAGGCAGTCACCCGCTCGTTCGACTGGGTTGAGGATCTGTAGCTGAGAACGGCGCGAGGCTAGCCGACGCTAGTTGGGTTCCTCGACTGAAATCCCTCGGTTGATTCTCTGTCCCTCGCGGCCTGAATCCCCGGGCACTACTGCGAGGAGTGCAGGGCGCGATAGCCGAGGTAGAAGTGGAGCGCCGCCGGTGCTACGAACAGTGCTCCCCACCAGATGCCCTGAGAGCACACATACCCGCCGAGAGCGAGCAGCCAGACACCAACACCGAAGCGCACCTTGGCGATGGCGTGACCGTGACCCTGAGCGTAGGCGTTGAGCCGTTTCATGCCCAGAGGAAGTGTAGGCATCAGGAAACGAGTACAAATCGAATCAGCGTGCGGCCCAACGCTTAGCCCACGCGTCGACCGGCGTGAGTGCTTGCAGCAGTTCGTGGCCTTCCTCGCTGAGGTGGTAGCCCTCGCCGGCCGACTCGGCGACGATGCCGGCCTGGCGTAGCTCCCGCAAGCGCTCGCCTAGCACGCTCGAGGAAATGTGCCCACAACGGGCTTGTAGCTCGCGGAATGTGGGGACGCCGTCTTCGCGCAGCTCCCAAAGCACGCGTAGCGCCCAGCGCTTGCCCAGCAGATCGAGTAGCGCCATCACCGGTCGACCCGTGTGCGAGCCGCGCACAGGTTCTCCCGGGACAGGAATCTTGGTTGCGTGCTTCGGAATTAGAAGCTAAACTCTTTGCTTCGATTATCAAAGCGAAAGGTTAGACGATGCCTGAGACAGAGCGCCCGCCGCGGATCGCGCCACTCGATCCGCCTTATTCACCGGAGATCGATGCTGCACTGCGCAAGTGGATGCCGCCGGGCAGTGATGCCGAGCCGCTGAAGCTGTTTCGCACGCTCAACGTGCACGAGCAGCTCGCCTCGCGCATGCGCCCACTGGGAGCTGGCATCCTCGGCCACGGGCTCGTCGAGCCGCGTGAGCGCGAGCTGGTCATCCACCGCACCTGCGCGCGTGCTGGAGCAGAGTACGAGTGGGGTGTGCACGTGCTTGCGTTCGCCAAGCCGCTCGGCCTCAGCGATGAGCAGATCGCGGCTACCGTGCGTAGCGACTGCCACGATCCCGTCTGGAGCGCACAGGACGCCGAGCTGATTGAGCTCGCCGATGAGCTGTATGACATGGCGAACGTGTCGGACGGCCTGTGGGCAAGGCTGGCCGCGCGTTTCAGCGATGAGCAGCTGATCGAGCTGCTGGTGATCGCGGGCTGGTATCGGCTGATCGCTTATGTGATCAACGCCGCTGGTGTGCAGCGTGAGTCGTGGGCAGCGCGCTTTCCGTGATGGGCACGCATACTGCATGACATGCCCGATGCTGAGCTGACGATTCGCCTGCAACCGCGAGCCAAGCGCAACGCGATCCTGGAGGAGCGCGACGGCGTGCTACGCGTGAGTGTTGCCGCGGCGCCCGTCGACGGGCTCGCGAACGTGGCACTTTGCAAGCTGTTGGCCAAGCGCGCTGGTATCGCCAGAGGGCGGGTCAGCGTTGTGCGCGGCGAGCGCTCGCGTGAGAAGGTGGTGCGCTTCGCGGAGCTCTCATCGGATGAGCTGCGCAGCGCGCTGGGTCTGGGGCCGGCCCCCCGGGCCGAGGGCTGATGCTCCTGCGCGAGCCGACGCGTGCCGATTGGCCGCGCCTGCTCGAGCTCAACCAAGCGTCGGTGAATGAGCTCAGCGCGCTCGATCAGGCACGCCTGGAGCTGGTCCTCGCGCTCGCGCATCACAGCCTCGTAGTCGAAAGCGATGGCGAGGTCGTGGGCTTTGCAATTGCGATGGCGCCAGGCGTGCCCTACGACAGCGACAACTACCGCTGGTTCAGCAAGAGCTTTGAGGAGTTCCTGTACCTCGACCGGGTGGCCGTCGCCGAGGCGATGCGTCGTCGCGGTATCGGCGACCAGCTGTATGGCGCGATGGAGTCCGCTGCGCAGACGTTTGGGCGGATGGTGTGCGAGGTCAACCTCGTCCCACGCAACGAGGCGTCACTGGCCTTCCACGCGTCGCGTGGATACCGGGAGATCGGTCGCCTCGAGCATAATCCGGAGAAGGTTGTGGCGCTGATGAGCAAGGAGCTTTTCGCGCTTGAGCGCGACATTGGCGGGCAATAATGCGTGCGTCTGCACCGCCGATCTGCGGACTGCAATCCAGGCCAGCGGCGGCTCGCTGTCACGTTGCGCTGAACCCACGAGCGAAGCTTGCCTGACGTACGCATACGCCCTTTATGACCTAGGTCGCGCGCTCCAGCTCGAGGGCGATCCCGCTGCGGCGATACCGATCTTGAGCGAGCGGTTGCGGATCGACAACCAGCGCGAAACCGTGCGGCAGGAGCTCGACGTCGCCCGTGGCGCGAGCGCGTAGCCGCGGCTACGCGGTAAGAATCGTCTTGATCGTGCCCCCGCGGACATGCTCCGCCAGTACCGCGGGTGCCTCATCGATCGAGGCGATGCGCGTGCTGAGCTCGAGCGGGCGCAGCTGATCGTTCGCCAGTAGCTCGAGCACACGCGGGATCAACGCGCGGGCGTGTGTGCGACCTAGGTGCAACGTCACGTTGTGCCCGTACATCAGCAGGGTTGGGATCCGTGCACTGCGGTGCAAGCTCCCCGCGCTGGAGCAGATCCCATCTGGCGCTGTGCAGGAGAGCGCGCGGCCAAGTGCGTCAAAGCTCATGTCGACGACCAGCGGGGCGGGCGGGTGTTGGCGTAGCTCGCGCGGCTCGAGCGTTTGCATCCCGAGGCGCTCGGCTTCCGCCCGTATGTGGGGGCGGGCGTCGGCAACAACAACTTGACGAGCCCCCAGCGCTTGGGCCACCAAACCCGTGTACAGCGGCACGCTGCCACTGAACATCGACCTCGGATCTGAGACCGACACGATCAACACCTCTGCTTCGGGGTCGCGCTCGAGCATGCCCGGTAGGTGTGGTGCGATGTGGCGGTAGGCGTCGCACAGGTTGTCCGCCAGCCCGCTGGCTGCTGCCGGATCGATGCCCTCTGGCAGCGCTACGAGCATCGCGTCGGCATAGGGAACCGTGAGCTGCTCGGAGAACGCACCGCCCCAGTGACCGCCGGCAAGTCCGAAGCCGTACATCGAGATCGGCGGGATAGACGTGCAGTTGCCGGTGTGTCCGGCGATGCAGGCAGGGCACTCACCGCAGTTGATTTGGAAGGGGACGATCACCCGCTGCCCGGGCTTCACCGTGGTCACGCGCTCACCGACAGCGATCACCTCAGCGACGCATTCGTGTCCGAGATGAAGCGGCAACAGCAGCTGTGTGGCACCGAGCGCCAATGCGCAATCCAAGTCACAAGTCGACGCGGCGATTGGATGCACGACTGCCGCATCTGGCTCGGGTGCCGGTGGGGCCGGGGCATCCTGCCAGCGCAGTCGGCCGCCGGGAGACGCCAGGAGCGCTCGCATGCGTGGCCCTCCGGTCCTGCTGCGACGGGCGCGGGCGGCGCTAACGAGGCGGTGCAGGCGCTGCTCGTTGTTGCGCTCAAACGCTAGCTTGGCCGCGACCGAGCCGTCTGGTCCGATGAGCTTGGCGTAGTGGCGCACCCAACCATGCGGGCGATGGCCGTGATGCGGGCCTCCCGTCGTGATTTGCGAGTGCTCCGCGGATCGTTGTGCTCCCGGCATTGGACACACCTCCGGCTCATCGTCTAATAGATCGATCGCTCTAGAAGGTGGAGCCTATCACTGAGGCCTGCTCACGGACGAGCTGCTGCGGGCTGTAGAGAATCGCAAACGCTAAACGCGAGGCTCTTCGTACGGGTCGCGTTCGATCACTCGGTCGCGCACGACCTGCCCACGCCTCGGGTTCCACGCGAGCATGTAGAACAGCGACAGCACCAGCCCGAGGATGCCGGCGATGATGAGGATCAGCCCTATCGTCTGAAGCGAGATGCCAGAAACGGTCGCGGTTACGGCGTAGCGCAGGATCGCGCCAACTGCTATTAGGAATATTGAGCTTCCGGTTGTCATGCTAAGCGAGTACCCGCGAATCGAGATCGCCAACCCCTTGGTCGGAGGAGCTTACGGTGAGACCAGCCGGACTCGATGTTAGACAGGAGGCCGAGGGGGAAACCCAATTCTGTCGATCGAGAGTGAGTTCGAGTTTGGGTCCTACCCGTTGCTCGCCCGTTGGATCGACGTTCAGAAGTGGTGACGGCAACCAGAAAGCTTGGCTTTGACTTGAGCGATGCCACCTACATGGGATCATCTCCTCCGCACATGTCGATCGCTATTGGCGACCCCGCGGGACAGTCATGATTGCGATGGCCGGCGGCTCATGCTTCAACGGTTCGCTTGCCCTGCGCATGAGCCTCGAGCGCGACCCGCAGGCGCCCTCATTGGCGCGTCGGGCTGTAGCGGGTTTCACCGAGAAGAGTGAGATCTCTCCCGATGAGCTGGCGACGCTTACTTTGCTCGTGTCGGAGCTTGTGTCGAATGCCGTGCTGCATTCCGACGCGCCGTCGGCGAGCGGTATCTTGCTCCAAGCGGAGCTGCTCGACGAGGGCGCTGTACGCGTTGAGGTGATCGACCGTGGCAGTGGCTTCACCGCTGCGCCGCGTGATCCCACGCGGGCGGTTGGCGGTTTTGGGCTATATCTCGTAGACCAGCAGGCCACTCGCTGGGGAGTGGATCGTGAGGGGGGGACACGTGTGTGGTTTGAGCTGGCGAAGTCCCCGCGGACCTAAGACTTAGATCCATGACCGACCAGACGCTGCCCACGCAGGACGTCGCCGTTGAGCTGCTCGTGGAGGCTGGCGCGGTGCTTGCCTCATCCCTCGACCTGCCGACGACGATGAATCAGGTCGCGCGGCTGACGGTGCCGCGCCTGGCTGATCTGTGCGTGATCGACCTGCGCGACGAGGATGGCTCGATCAGGGAGGTAGCCGTCGCTTCTGCCGACCCGCAGATCGCTGGACCGCTGGAGGCAATGCGCAGGGAATATCCGCTCGATCCTGCCGGAGAGCATCCGGTCGCGCGCGTGATCAGCAGCGGTGAGCCGGAGCTGTTGGCACAGATGACCAGCGCGCTGATGCACTCCTTCGCACAGGGCTCCGAGCACGCGAGGTTCATGATCGAGCACCGCTATCACTCGGCGATGGTGGCGCCGCTGCTGGCGCGCGGGCGCACGCTCGGTGCACTGTCGGTGCTTCGGCTGGGGGAGAGCGATTCTTATGAGCTGGGCGATCTCGACTTGGTTTGCGAGCTGGCCAGGCGGGCCGCGATGGCGATCGACAACGCACGGCTGTTCTCTCAGCTGCAAAGGGTCGAGCAGCGCCTGGAGGCGGTCTTGGTCAACGTGGCCGAGGCGATCACGCTGACGGACGAGGGCGGTCAGATGGTGTTCGCCAACCAGGCTGCCGCTGAGTTGTTGGGCGCAAGCACGCCGGCTGAGCTGATGAGCGCTAGCCCGGGGACGATCATGCCGCGATTTCTCGTGCTCGACGAGCGCGGCCAAGAGCTCGACTTGCAGAGCATGCCGGGGCGGCGCTTGTTTACGGGTGAGAGCGTGGAGCCGCTGCTGGTGAGGAACATCGTGCGTGCCACTGGTGAGGAGCGCTGGCTGAACGTCCGTTCTTCGCCGGTGATCGACCCCGACAGCGGACACATCCTCTACGCGGTCAACGTCTTCGAGAACATCACCGAGGTCAAGCGGGCGCAACTGGCGGAGAGCTTCATGGCCGAGGCCAGCCGTGTGCTTGCATCATCGATGGACTACACCGAGACGCTGACACAGATCGCACGGCTGGCGGTGCCGCAGATAGCGGACTGGTGCGCGGTGGACGTGCTCGGCGAAAGCGGCAAGATTGAAAGGGTGGCTGTCCACCACAGCGATCCGAGCCAGGTCGAACTCGCGGAACGGATTGATCGTGGCTACCACCTCGACCCGGATGAGCCACTGGGGGTGCCCGAGGTGATCCGCAGCGGTCGCGCGCGCATCTACACGGACATCCCGCCGGATGCGCTCGCCGCGTATGCGCACGACAACGCCCACTTGGCCTTGCTCGAGGCGATCGGGGCGACGGCCGTGATCATCGTGCCGCTTGCCGCCCCCTCGCGGACGCTTGGCGCGATCACGCTTGTCTCATCGGAGTCGTTGCGACGGCTCTCGCAAGCTGATCTCGCGCTCGCGGAGCGACTCGGCAGGCGTGCTGGCACCGCGGTGGAAAGCGCCCGCCTTTACACCGAGCGCACCAGGATCGCTACGATGCTTGAGGCGGCGCTGCTACCGGAGTCGCTGCCGGAGATCCCCGGTGTGGATCTTGCGTCGCTGTATCGGGCGGCCGGCGAGTTGAATGATGTAGGCGGTGATTTCTACGACGTGCTCGCCTTCGGCGAGGATCGCTGGCTGCTGGTGATTGGCGACGTCTGCGGCAAGGGTCCTCGGGCGGCTGCAGTGACGGCGCTGGCGCGTCACACGCTACGCACCGCGGCGATGCTCGACTTGACGCCGGCGGCGATGCTGGACACGTTGCATCGTGCGCTACGCCACCAGCCCTCCGGCTCGGACCTGTGCACCGTCTGTCTTGTCACGCTTGATCTGGGAGGCGAAGGCGCGCGGCTGACGGTGACCCTCGCCGGGCATCCGCCGCCGCTGATCATCGACGCGGATGGCGGGAGCAGGCAGGTGGGCAAGCCGGGCACGCTGCTCGGTGTGCTTGACCCGATCGAGATCAGCGAAGTGGACGTTGAGATCGAGCCGGGGCAGACACTGTTGTTGTATACCGATGGGCTACCGGAGGCCGATCGTGCAGGTGCACAGTTGGGCGAGCAGGAGCTGTTCGAAACAGACGCCGAGCGTCCCGATCCCAGCCTTGTGGGACTGCTTACGCAGATCGAGCGAGCGGCGCTGCGGCGCGCCAATGGCCGGCTGCGCGATGACATCGCAATGCTCGCGTTGCGGCTGGATTGATCGCTTATCGGTAAAATTGGCGGCATGGGGGTACAGGATCAACTTCAGATCGGCGTGCGCCACGAGTCTGACCGGGTGATTCTCGCGCTTGACGGCGAACTGGACATGGCTACCGCCGAGCAGTTGCAGCACGCGATCGAGGGTCTGGACGGGCAGGCGATGGTGGTGCTGGATCTCGAGCAGCTGCAATTCATCGACTCGACTGGCCTGCGTAGCGTGCTAGCGGTGCTCGAGCGCTGTCGTGACCGCGGACAGCAGTTCGCGGTCACCCGTGGCTCACAGCAGGTCCAGCGCCTGCTCGGAGTCACAGGGGTGGCCAAGCACCTGCGCATCATCGATACCGCTGACGAAGTCTTCGCTTAGGAGGGATGGCATGGCCGCTGCCGAGATCTGCACGCACCTCGACCAAGTGCAAATCCGGGATGTGCCCACGCGCGCTGAGGTGCCGGGCTGCGAGGAGTGTCTGAAGATCGGCGGCGAATGGCTGCATTTGCGGGTCTGTCGCACCTGCGGGAAGGTCGGCTGTTGTGACTCCTCGCCCAATCGTCACGCCTCACGCCACGCCGCCGAGGACTCGCACCCGATCTTCAGTTCGATCGAGCCCGGCGAGAACTGGTCCTGGTGTGCGGTCGATGAAGTGGCGTTTGTGATCGATTGACGAGCGGGACGAGCCGAGTCGATCGGCGCCCTTGTGTGCCGGAGGCGTGCGACGGGGATCACGGCGCCTTGACGACCCCCTTGGGCAGCTTGACGCGGCGGGTGAGGATTTCGAGGCCCAGGATGAGTGTGCGGATGACGCCGATTTGTCCGAGTAGGGCGATTGAGTCGGAGTGCCCGCGATCTTCAACGGTTCTGCCGTCCTCATCGAGACGGCTGACCGTGATGCCTCGGAGCACGACGGCTCGGCCGTGGTAGGTGCCGTTCAAAACCCACCGTGAGGCAACGCGGTTGCCCTCGGTGACTTGCTCCTCGACGCCCATGCGGTAGGTCTTGAACAGCGTTGCATAGAAGGCGAGCGACTCGCGCCCGCCCTTGTACCCGTGGAATGTCATGTCGTTGACGTGATCTACGAAGTCCGGG
Organism: Solirubrobacteraceae bacterium; assembly: GCA_036513795.1. GTDB lineage: Bacteria > Actinomycetota > Thermoleophilia > Solirubrobacterales > Solirubrobacteraceae > Palsa-744. The sequence goes on from DATBYJ010000012.1 coordinate 14,638, forward strand.
CTGTAGAACTCCTCCATCCTTGATACGTCGCCGGAGCAGACGATCTCGATGGCTTGTCGTGCTTGTGCTGCGTAGTCGTGCTCGGTCGTGTTGGTCATGCGATCGAGCGTACACGACAAAAATGTAGTAGCGTGTTGTTCATGGCAGGGCGGCCACGAAAGGCAAGCAGCGGGCTTGCGCCGCTTGAGTCCGAGGTGATGGGCGTGATTTGGCGGGCCGACTGCCTCGTCTCGGTGCGGTTCGTGCTCGATGCGCTCAACGACAAACGAGATTCGCCGCTTGCGTACACGACCGTGATGACCGTGATGAACCGGCTAGTCACAAAGAACGCTCTCACCCGCGAGGGCGAGCGACGACGCTACGTCTATGGGGCAACCGCCGCCGATGCGGCGGGGCTTGCTGTCCGCGACGTGCTTCGCGCTCACGGGGACGCTGCGGTAGCGCATTTCGTAGACGAGGCTCGCACCGACACTGCCGTGCTGCGGCGGCTGCGAGCGCTACTCGCGGAGGACGGATGAGACTGGATCAAGCAAACCGCAGTTTCCTCACGTTCATGAGCGTCGCGTTGCTGTTCGGCGCAACCGTCCTCTGCGGAGCCATTGGGGGCGTCCTCGTGCCGATGAGCCTGGCTCGCATGTCCCACGGCGGGCCCCTTGGGATATGGAACGATTGGACATCGCTGTTGGCGCCGCTCGTGCTGTTCGTGTTGATCGGGGTGGGTTTGGGACTCGGCGCCCGTGCGCTCGTGCGGCAGGCGATTGCCTCACGAGTCCTTTCGCATTGCGTGCGTGCCCTGGCGACCACGGCGCCCGAAGTACTTGCACAGGCGGCGCAGCGAACCAGTCTCGCCGGCCGCGTCGTTTTCATTGATGGGGCCGACTCGTTCTCGTTCGTCTACGGCGTGATGACACCCCGCGTCGCGGTCAGTCGCGGACTGCTCGAATGCGCAACCGACGACGAGCTACGCGCGGTGCTTGAGCACGAGCGCTACCACGTCCGCAACATCGACCCGTTGAAGGCTGCGCTTGTGAGAGTGCTCTCGGAGGCGCTGTTCATCCTGCCGGCGTTGGAGTCTCTGCGCGCTCGATACGTAACGGGTCGTGAGCTTGCGGCCGATCGCCACGCGGTCGCGCTCTGCGGGCGCCGTCCGCTGGCCGGAGCGTTGCTCAAGGTCGTGCGCAGTCCCGAGTGGAGCGAACGGGCAGGCGCCGCCGCAATCTCCAGCCCGGAATTGCTCGACGTGCGCCTCGTCCAGCTCGAAACCGGGTCTGAGCCCAAGCCCGAAGCACTTGATGCAAAGAGCGTTGTCCTCTCGCTCGGCGGTGCCGCGCTGTTCGCGGTGATGTTCCTCGTGTCAGTGTCGTGCCTCGGTGGAGCGATGGCGCTCTACCACGCCACAGGGAACGGACTGGCCTCTGCGACGTGGCTCGACACTTTGACCTGCACCGCGCCGTTTGCCGGCGCGGTGCTACTGATCTATTCGCTGCTCGCCGTGCGGGCCAGCCGACCTCTACGGGCTCGGACCTAGGTCCTCCTGTGGACCTACCGATGGCTCCGAGTTGCGCGCTTGACGAGTCCGTCTATAGCGGCGGCGGTGTGGCCTGCTCCGGGGCGATCCCGAAGCGCTGCTGATATTCGCGATTGAGCTCCTCCCAGCCCTCGGGCAGATGCGGCGCGGATCCTCGCTTTGGCTGCGGCGAGCCGTCGAGCGACTCAGATAGGGCCGCCAGGCACATATGCCAACCGGTGCCATCGCGGGCGGCCTTGAAGCGATCGTCGAAGACGTGTGTCAGGCGCAGCACACAGCCGGCGCCGTCGGGGCGCAGTTCCCACCGCAGTTCGTCCTCACCCCAGGTGTAGGCGAGGGCGCGCGGGGGCTCGTATTGGAGTAGCTCCCCGGCTGGAATCTCAGGGCCGCCTTCAGCGGTGATGAACCTAACCGCACAGCCAGGGATGGGCGGGCTCGCGTCTAGCTCGAATGGGGTGGGGTGCCAGTGCGACAGCTCATCGCTGCTGGTGAGCGCGCGCCACACGCGCTCCGGTGTATGTAGGAGCGTCCGTTCGAAGCGCAGCGCGTTGCGCCCTTCATGGTCTTCGAGGATGGCGTGTCCGTCACGAGGCATTGATTTATTCGCTTTGGTCGAGGTGGCGTTCGAGCGCGTTCAGACCGCCCTGCCACAGCAGCACGTATGGGGTAAGCCAGCGTGCGAGCTCGGCAAAGCCATCGCCGCGCAGCCGATACAGCCGGCGCTGGCCCACCGCGTGGGCCTCGACGAGCCCTGCTTGGCGCAGCACGCGTAGGTGGCGGGAGGTATTCGGTTGGCTGAGCCCGGTTTCGGACACGAGCTCGCCTACCGCACGCGGCCCGCTGAGCAAAAGGTCGAGGATCTGTCGGCGCGCGGGCTCGGCGACGACGTCAAACGAACTGGTCATCCAATTAATATACCTAACTGCTTATATATGTGTTCTTGGATATAGGTCGGTCGTGAAGGGTGCGCTGCGTCAAGCAGGCGACCATAATCCCCAAAGGAGGAAGCAATGCAATACCTGCTCCAGATCTACACCGGCGAAGGGATGGACACATGGGAACGACTCTCTGAGGACGAGAAAAGCGCGGTCACGGCTGAGTACATGGCGATCATGCAGACCCCAGGTGTGAGCGCTGGGGCGCAGTTGCAGCCTGCAACCACTGCCACCACCGTGCGTGTGCAGGACGGCGCCACGCTTACCACCGACGGCCCGTTTGCCGAGACCAAGGAGGCACTCGCGGGCTACTACCTGTTCGAGGCGGACGACCTCGACGCGGCGATCGAGCTCGCGGCGCGGGTGCCTACGACGCGGATGGGCGGCGCGGTGGAGGTGCGCCCGGTGGTGGCGCGCTGATCGAACAGATCTTTCGTGAGCAGTGGGGTCGTGTGCTCGCTGCGCTGGTTGGCTACCTCGGCGAGTTCGATCTCGCCGAGGACGCTGTCCAGGAGGCATTTACGATCGCCGCTGAGCGATGGCCGCGTGAGGGCACGCCCGCTAACCCGCCGGCGTGGCTGATCGCCACCGCACGCAACTGCGCGATTGATCGCATCCGCCGCCGGCGCACGCTGGCCGCCAAGACCCAGCTGCTGGCTAATCCCCAAGGAGAGTCAGGGCAGACAGGCGCGCACGAGTCAATTGACGATGAAATGCACGAGACGACCTTCCGCGACGAACGACTCGAGCTGATCTTCACCTGCTGTCACCCTGCACTGGCAACCGATGCGCAGGTGGCGCTCACGTTGCGCGCGCTGGGAGGTCTGGAGACGGCGGAGATCGCGCGCGCGTTTCTCGTGTCAGAGTCGACGATGTCACAGCGGCTGGTACGCGCCAAGCGCAAGATTCGCGACGCTGGCATTCCCTTCAGGATTCCCCCCGCGCACCTGCTGCCGGACCGCCTTGCGGCGGTGTTGGCCGTGATCTATTTGATCTTCAACGAGGGTTACGACGGTCGCGGCGAGATGCTAGCCGAGCAAGCAATCCGCCTGGGTGTGGCCCTGGGCGAGTTGATGCCTGACGAGCCAGAGGTGTTCGGTCTGCTCGCGCTGATGCTGCTGAACGACTCGCGTCGGGCGGCTCGTGTGCGCGACGGGGAGATAGTGCTGTTGGCCGATCAGGATCGAACGTTGTGGGACGCGGCCCAGATTTGTGCCGGCCGCGCCGCTCTGGAGCGTGCGCGGGCACTCCAGAGCAGGGAGGTGGACGGGGTGTACTCGTTGCAGGCAGCAATTGCCTGGCTACACACGGGCGAGCGCAGCGACTGGCGGGGCATCCTCGAGCTATACGGTCGGCTGGTGCGCTTGACGGGGTCGCCGATCGTCGAACTGAACCGGGCGGTTGCGCTTGCCGAGGTGGAGGGAGCGCAGGCGGGGCTGCGAGCGATCGACCGGCTTGAACTCCCCGACTATCAGTATCTGCACGCGGCGCGCGCTGAGCTGTTGCGCAGGCTTGGCCGTCCCAGCGACGCTCGTGCCGCGTATCAGCGGGCGCTTGAGCTCGTGCGCTCTGAGCCGGAGCGACGATTTCTGGCGCGTCGGATCGCTGAGCTATAGCGGCCTTGGCTGGGATGGAGCGGTCTTAGCCTGGATCCACCGGCTGACTGGCTGATCGGGGGTGGTTGATGGCGTTGGCGGGGTTTTTCGGGTGTTCCGTGGATAGTGGTCAGTGTGGGGGGCGGCGGGGTGCGCGTCCCGAGAGCTCGGGGCATGTTTTCGGGTAGCTGAGAGCGCGCTGGCGTCGACGGGTGCCTCGGCTGGTCGTCTGGTCGCGGCGGCTTGCGCTCAGGTGAGTTCTGGGAGCGAGCGTATGCGGGCGAGCGCGCTGGTGAAGTCGTGTTGCCATGGCCAGCGGGCAGGAAGGTGAAGCGTCCACTGGCGTCCCGTGCGGGTCAGCCGGCCGGGAATCTGAAGCAGCCGGCGGCGCATGGTGCGCGCGACGCGCACAGTCTCGCCCGCCAGCCCGATCACGTTGGTCCAGCGCAGCAGGTTGTGCGCGATCGCGGCGATCACTGTCCAGGCGCTGTTCGCGTTGAACTGGCCGGAGGGGAAATGCGCGAGCGCTTGGTCTTTGAGGTCGCGGATCGTGAGCTCGACGACGGCGTGCTGGCGGTGCTCAGCCTCCACGACCTCCAGCGCCTCGGTGCGGTTGGTGATGAACGGGAAATACCGCCAGTCCGGCCACAGCTCTGCTTGTGGGCCGACGAGCCGGGTGCGGCGCACGATCAGCCGCCGGCCGTGAGCGGCTATTTCGGCGATCTGCGCTTCACCGTCATCGGGGTAGTCCTCCAAGGGCTGCCACGCCTGCTCGGGGATCTGCTTGATCGCCTCGGGAACCCAGAACTGCAGGCGCACGCTGATCGAGTAGCCCCAGCCGGCGCTCTCGAGCGTCGCGATCAGCTTGCCGTTCCAGAATCCCGAGTCGGCCCTGAAAAGCTTCTCGCCGGTGGCGCCTGCCCGCGCCACGCGGGCGATCAGCTCCTCGGCGAAACGCACGACACCGCGCTGGGTGTTTGCCTGGCCCTTGCGCAGCCGAACGTGCAGAACCTCGCCGGTACCCGCCCGACTCGCGAGCAGCGGATGGTAGCCACGCTGTTTGGTGTACCCGAAACCGACACCCTCCTTCTGCTTGCCATAGGCCTGGCCGATAAAGCTGTCCACGTCAACGATCAGCCGCTCAGCGCCCGGCCCGGCGCCCGCCCGCCACGCGCGCACCAGCGCCTGGTCGAGTACCCGGTCGAGCTGGCGCACATGCCCGAAAGTGAAAGCCCGAAGAAACGTCCCCAACGTCGAGGGCGCCGGCAGCCAGCCACCCAACAATCGACGCGTGCGACCAGCCCGCAGAACATCACAATCATCGATGCAGTCGGCGCCGAGCAGCATCGCGAACACGAGCGCCATCACCTTCCTGCCCGCATTCGCAGCACCCGGCCGATCACGACGAAGCGTCACGAACCGGCCCACCAGCTGCTCGATCCCGAGTCGCCCCGCGAGCGTCGCAACGAGCGCGACCCCCGCGTCCGAAACCACCCGCTCATCGTCAAAAACGACCCGCACCCCGTCCAGTCCGACCGCCGCGTCATCCTGCACCATACGAGTGACCTCCTGATCCCGGGCCGCGACAGCCGCAATCTGTCGCTACCAAGCCCGATTCAGGAGGTCATTCTTTGCTCACCACCGGACAACACCGGTGGATCCAGGCT
>DATBYJ010000013.1:0-5470 GCA_036513795.1 Solirubrobacteraceae bacterium
GTGAGATCGACATCACGTGAGCTGCCATCGCTGAAGCCGACCCTTAGCCGGTAGTGGCCCAGCACTTGTGCGGTGGTGACCCTTACGAAGTCCATCGCATAATTTTATGGCAGCGGGTCGATCGGCTCGGGGGTGCCGCCATCCGTTGCGCGCGCCCAGCCTGCTTCGAGCTCGCCACGGTGTAGAGCGGCCCACTCTCCCACGAGTTTGAGCGCGCGAGTCGGCAGAGCACCGACCAGCACCTCGCCACTGCCGATCGCGATCACCGCGTGGTGCTTGGCGTATTGGGCGTGGAAATGGGGTGGTTCGTGATCGTAGAAGTACATCGTGATCGCGATGCCGCAGAAGAAGCTGATTCTGGGCATCTCGCCATGATGACCGGGGCTTGGGATGGCTCCGTCGGGTCAGTTGCATCCAGCGGCGCTCGCAGACAGATGTCTACTATGTGGGCGTATGGCGAATCACAAGCGAGGGCGACCCAAGCAGCGGCGCGCCGGCTGTCTGCTGTGCAAGCCGCACAAGCTGTCGTCGGCGAAGAAGGCCGAGCGCAGACGGGATCGTCGCGCCGCGATGCTGCATGAGCTTCGTGCCACGCGGGACGCTCGGTAGTCACAGGCGTTCCGACCCAGCCGGTCCCCTACTTCAAGCTCAGCATCTGCGCCCGAACGACCACGGGGTTTGCGCAACGTACGGCCCTCTCCACTTCAGACAACTGCGTGCGAAATGGTGCGAACTTCGCACCGAAGCGCTAGTGGCGCTGGTCTCGTGTGATCGATGCGCCACCCTGAGGGTGTGTCGCTGTCGCATGTCGAGATACGCCGGAAGTAAGAGCGACAGCGGTGCGGTTACGGGCGCACGGCGGGCGTCATACGTGATATTCTCTTCTGTATGACGATGCTTAGTTTTCGTGTCTCGGAGGTCGAGGCGGCTGAGGTCCAGCGGTGGGCCGAGGCTCTGGGGATGGAGCGCTCGGAGATCCTTCGCGACGCTCTTCATCGACACCTTGTAGGCCTAAGCGGCGAGCATGATGTCGAGGCGTGGCAAAAGGTGCCTCTCGCTGATTCTGAGCGCTCGCTTGAGGAGATTGCCGACTGGGGGCCGGCTGGGGATTGGGCTGAGTGGGGCGATGCAGCGAGGTGAGATCTGGTTCGCGGCGACGCCAGGGGGCGATCGCCCCGTGCTGGTGCTGACTCGCGATCCTGTTGCTGATCGCATTGGCTCGGTGGTCGTCGCTGCTCTGACGAGAACGCAGCGTGGTTTGGTGTCGGAGCTGGAGTTGACGCCTAGCGAAGATGGAGTCCCGACGCCGTGCGTCGTCAATTTCGACAACATCCACACGGTGCCGCGCGCGTCGTTCAGGCGTCGCGTAGCGTCTCTGTCGAGCCCCCGTATGGCACAGGTGTGCCGCACGCTGCGTGACGCCGTCGGCTGCTGAGGAGGACGGAAACCCCTAGTCCCAGCGGTCGCAGCACGTGCGCAGATGCTGATTCGCGCAGTGCCGCGATCGGCTCCGGAAAGCCAAATTTCGCAGAGTGTTCGCACCCTTCTGCACCCACCGTCTCCACTGACAACTGTCTGCGGGCGCTGCGCTCGCAGCCGATCGTCGGCGGTCGATCAGCGCTGAACGAAGCGTGAGGACGGCTCGAAATCGCCGTGCAAGACAAGGGGATCGAGGTCCGCTCCGTTGGGCCACACGATGGTCCCGAGTTCGTCGTCGACGCGGGCCTGCGCAAAGAAGTCGGGGTCGGCAAGCGGCTCAAAGATGGGGCCATGCAACTCGCCCGTGAGATCGACATCGCGCGAGCTTCCATCGCTGAAGCCGATCCTCAGCTGGTAGTGACCGAGTACCTGCGCGGAGGTGACCCTTGCGAAGTCCATCGCATCATTTTATGGCAGCGGGTCGATCGGCTCGGGGGTGCCGCCATCCGTTGCGCGCGCCCAGTCTGCTTCGAGCTTCGCCGCTCCCGATCGCGATCACCGCGTGGTGCTCCGCGTATTGGGCATGGAAGTGAGGCGGTTCGTGATCGTAGAAGTACATCGTGATCGCGACTTCCTCGTCGTCGAGCCCGAGTTGAGGATGCGGTGGCGGAGTACACGTCCTGGCGGAACGGTCGAGCTGCGGGGTTGTCTTGTGCCGCTGCGTCAGCGATGTTCCGCTCGGAGCTGAAGGTGCCGAGATGCGGACGGCGATCCTGCCTCAACTCGTCAGCGCGTTGCGCCACGACCTTGCCGAGCATGCGCCCGAGGGACAGCCCTCGGCTGCGAGTCTCATGTTGTAGTAGCGCGAGATCCTCGTCTTGAGCAACGATCGTCGTTCTGCGCTCGTCAGGGACCGGCGCCTGTTGCTCCCGCTTTCAACGCCATCACATGCGCGTCGATCCCAGCGCGCTTCGCACTGGAAGGCTCAGGCGATAGTGACGGGGCGGCGCGTCGTCGTCCAGTGACCGCCCTGGCGGTGGGCGACGACAAGTGTCCACGGCCCGGAGGTGAGCGCTTTGCGGACGGCGAGCACCAGCTCGGCACGTCCGTGTGCGGTCTGCACGACCATGCCCGCCGCATAGATGTGGCCGCCTCGCACCAGCTGTGCGTGAGCCGCGCGCGCTCCCCCGCGCAGCGCGAGGGTTTCGGATTCCGTGCGAGAGCAGATCAGAGGGCTGGCGCCGTGAGCGTGGCCGGCAGAGTGAGTGCTCGTGGCGCGCGTGCGGCAGGTCATGACAACGAGGTTCCCGCTAGAGGCACTCTGGCCTCTCGGTCCAACAGGTCCGGTCGGGCCGGCGGGGCCAGGTGTGCCGGTCGCACTACTGGAGCCAGGTGTGCCGGTCGCGCCGGTGGGGCCAGCCGGGCCCGTTGCGCCGGTGGGGCCGGCCGGGCCCGTCGCGCCGGTGCTGCCTTCCTGGCTCGTGCCGGCCTGCGTGCTGCCTGTCCCTTCGAGCGGAACGCTTGCCGGCCCTGTCGGGTCGTTGCTGGCGATCTGCAGCACCGCCGCCCGGTCTCCTTGTGCCTGCGGGGCGAAGGAGACCGTGATGTCGCAGCTCTCGCTTGGTTCGAGCTGGCCGAGGCAGCCGTCTGAGCCGATCAGGAAGTCGCCGGGGTCGGCGCCCGTGAACGTGAGGGAAGAGAGGACGAGCGGCCCTTCGCCTTCGTCGGTGACGGTCAGCGTCTGGGGCGCGCTCAGCGTGCCCTGCGCCTGGGTCGCGAAGTTCAACGGGGTGAGCCTCACATCGACTACCGGCACCTGGTAGCTGATCGTCACCAAAGGCGGCGTGCCTTCTGCGGAGAGGCCGGTCGCGCCGCCGGGGGCGTAGGAGGAGCCGCCTCCACCCCCGCCGCCCGCGGAGGCGTGGTTTGAGCTGATCGGGTCGTCGCCGCCACCGCCTCCACCGCCGCCGCCGTAGTACCCGCCGCCGCCTCCACCGCCGGTGCCGTTCTCGGATTCGTAGGCCGCGGCGCCGTTGCCGCCGTGGCCGAGTGCCCCTCCTTCGCCCTCGGATCCGGAGGTGCCGCCGCCTACGGCCACGCCTTCCTCTCCGCCGCTCCCGCCGCCGGTCAGGGTTCCAGCGGTTCCCCCGCCGCCTCCGAACGCTTCCGAGCCTTCGGCATCGCTGCCCATGCCACCGCCGCCTTCCGCCGCACCGCCGTCGCCGCCGGGAAGTTCGAAGTAGAACCCTTCCGATTCTCCGACTTCGCCGCCACCGCCGCCGCCGCCGGCTACGACCAGGCGCGAGACGAGTGAGCCGAAGCTCCCGCCGTCGGCGCAGCCCGCGCCGCAGGAGACCGTACGCACGTCTGACGCTCCGCCGCCGGTGCCAGCCCTGTTTCCCCACATACCGATCGCCCGGTTCGCGCCGCCGTTCCAGCCACCGGTGTTGTTCGGGAGGCCGTCCCCTGCCACCTCGATATACAGCGTCTCGCCGCCAAAGACGTTGATCGGGGCCGAGGCCGTACCGCCGAGACCACCGCGGCCGCCGCTCTGCTCGGGCACGAGTTCAGCGTCGCCTCCGCGCCCGCCGACCGCTTCGACCTGCATGTGGGTAACGGCGGTCGGCACGGTGAAATGCTGCTCGCCGCCGGTGTACACGAACGTGCAGGTGACGGTGCTTTCGAGCTGTACGCAGTTGGCAGGCAGCGCTGACGTCTGTCCCGCTGTTGTGAGCATCAGGGCAGCCGCTGCGGCGACCGAGGTTGCCAGACGGGCGCAGGGGGAGTGGAGGAGTCGCGAGGCGAGCATGCCTTTGACTCGTCGTTGCCCGGCTCATGCTTGAGCAGCGCATGCGTACATTCGGCCGAGGCCGCTAGCGGGTACATCGGGGGCTAGGCACGAGTCCGCCGAGTCTGAGGGCTTCAGCCAGCGCTGCGCAACGTGGGGGCTTCATCGTGCAAGCCCTCGATCCCGCGAGCTGAGCTCGCCCCATTGGGCAGCGCACGGCAGCGGCTCAGTCCGCTGATCCTCGGACGCGCTCAAGCTGCCACACCTTTTTCGCGTGCGTGAGCGTGTAAGGCAGCACGAGTCGGTGTACGAGCTCGACGAGTCTCCAGATTGGGCGTGCGATCGGCTGCTCATAGCGGACGAGCGTGATCCATTGCACCGTGGACTCCTGGACGATCACGATGTTGTGTGCGGTGATCAGGGCGGAGCGGGCGTGGAGCGTCACCGTGTTGGGGCTATCGTCGATCATGCGCCAGCCGAGCACGCTCGTGGGCGAGCGCCCAGTCGTGAGCCGCAGACCGAGAGTGAGCCGCCAGCCGAGGCTCATGAAGCGGCGGATGATCGTTGGGGCGCCCTCCCAGGTCGCACGCGCCCACTGCTCAGCGCTCATTGACTGCGCTTCACCAGCCGTGAGCTCAAATGTGATGACCCGATCGGCGCCCGCCAGATCCGTGCGCGATTGAATTGCCTCGGGGACCACGACGACGTGGACATGTGAACGCGTCATGCTGGCAATCTCCCTGCTCCGGTGCAGACTGGGCGTGGGAGCATTCCTATCAGGCTTCGCGCACGAGCACTGTCTTCGTCACTCCAGCGAGCAGCGCTCTCGGCGATCGCGTCACGGATAGGCTTGCGGCGCGGAGGTCGGGCTGACGGTCCAGGCCACGCTCTAGGAAAGGGGCACGGATATGGGCGAGCGCATCGTTGTGCTCGGGGCAGGCTTCGGCGGATTGGAGCTCGCGACGACTCTGTCGGAAGGGCTCAGCGGCGACGCCAGTGTCACCGTGATCGACAGGTCTGACGCGTTCGTCTTCGGGTTCTCCAAGCTCGACATCATGTTCCGCGCCGCCGTGCCCGATTCGGTGCGTATGCATTACCGCGAGATCACCAAACCTGGCGTGCAGGTGTTGCGCGAGACGATCACCGCAATCGATCCGCAGGAGCGAATCGTGGTCACCGATGCTGGAACGCATGAGGCGGACGTGCTTGTAATTGCGCTTGGCGCCGAGTACGACATGGACGCGACCCCCGGCCTCGCGCAGG
>DATBYJ010000014.1:0-2535 GCA_036513795.1 Solirubrobacteraceae bacterium
CAATCCTGCTCTTCTTCGCCGCGCCCTTCTCCTTCGCCTACGTCGTCGTCGTGCAGCGCGCGCTGGATGTCCGCCTCCTCCTTCGCATGGGCACCAAGTATGCCCTCGCCCGCTATACGCTGCTGGTTGCGGAGTTCGCCGTTGTCGCCGTCGTCATCTTCCACTTTGTCTTTCCCCTGGTTCGGCACAAGGAAAACCTGCCGGTCGCCATCCCGGTCCTCATTCTGCTGGCCGCTGGTCTCATAAAGCTCTTCGCCTCGCACGATTCCATCAGCAGCAAGCTGCAGCGCTGGCTCGATCGCAAGTTCTTCCGCGAAGCCTACGACGCTGAGCTCGTTCTGAGCGAGCTCTCCGACCAGGCACGGCGCTTCACCGAGGCCAAGCCGCTCGTCGACACCGTCAGCCGCCGCATCTCGGAGGTCCTGCACGTCTCCTCGATTGCCGTCTATCTGCGCCACGGCCGCAGCTTTGGCATCGAGCACTGCATCGGCGTCAGCGACAACGTGCCCAAGCGCTTCGAGGAGAGCTCCTCCACCGTCCGCAATCTTGCCCGCTCCAATCAGCCTGCTACCCTCTACCGCGAGAACCCCGACGGCTGGTTCCTCCTCGCCGACGACCGCGAGCGCGAGGCGCTCGACACGCTCGGCGCGGAACTCCTGCTCCCGCTCGCCGGACGCGACAAACTCCTCGGTTTCATCAGCCTCGGCCCCAAGCGCTCCGAGGAGCCCTATACGCCCTCCGACTTGCGCCTGCTGCAATCCGTCAGCACTCAGGCCGGGCTCGCGCTCGAGATCAGCGCCCTGGTCCACTCGCTCGCCAGCGAGGCTGCGCGCCGTGAACGCATCGATCGCGAAATCGAGATCGCCCGCGAGGTGCAGGAGCGCCTCTTCCCGCAACAACTTCCCACCTTGCCCGGCCACAGCATCCATGGCGCCTGCCGCCCCGCGCAGGGCGTGGGAGGCGACTACTACGACGTCCTTACGCTGGACGACGGCACCCTTGGCCTCGCCATCGGCGACGTCTCCGGCAAAGGGATCTCCGCCGCGCTGCTCATGGCCAGCCTGCGCGCATCACTTCGCGGCATGACCATGGACGGACCCGCCGACCTGGCCGTGCTCATGTCACGCGTCAACCGCCTCGTCTACGAGTCCTCCGCCACCAATCGCTACGCTACGTTCTTCTTCAGCATCTACGAGCCCACGCAACGCCTGCTCCGCTATGTCAACGCCGGCCACAATCCGCCGTACGTGATTCGCGGGAGCGAGGTTCACGTCCTCGAAGGCGGCGGCCCCGTCATCGGACTGCTGCCCGATGCTCTCTATGAGGAATGCCGCCTGCTCCTCCAGCCCGGCGACTTGCTACTCGCCTACACCGACGGCATCAGCGAAGCGCTCAACGTGCAGGACCAGGAGTGGGGCGAGGAGCGCATGGTCGCCGCTGCCCGCGCGCGCCTGCCGGAGAACGCCAGCACCATCCTCCGCCACATCGTTACCGAGGCCGACCGCTTCGCCGCCACCGCCCCCCAGTACGACGACATGACCCTGCTCCTGATGAAGCTGGAACACGCACCGCATCTCGCCTCCGCCTGATCTACCGGCGCCACCACCACGGCGCCTCATTGTCCCTTTATCGAAACTTGGATTGTCAGCAGTGCCGGCTAGGGCAGCATCGCTCCCTTTTGCGGAGTAGTTTCCACCACCGAGCCAAGACTTTGCGCTCCGTCGCCCCAGCGTCCGCGCAGCCGGCGGTTCATCGGCTCTGAATAGAAACGCGCCACCACTTCGCCCAGCAGTACCGCGGCCGCAATCACCGCCAGAAAGAGCACCGGTACCCCGGCAGTCGGCCTGCCCGCGCTTACAAAGAGCGTAGCGCCGCCAACCACCAGGAACATATGCGTGAGATAGACCTCATAACTCCGCTGTCCCGCGAGCAGCAGTGGCGCAAGAACACGCGGACTGCGCCACCCGGTCTGCCCGGAAACCGCGATCAGCATGCTCGCGCCGATGCCAACGACGCTCATATACAGCCCGGTACGCTCCGGGATCCACGCGTAAGCCGTGCGCGAAAACACGAGACAAAAAGTGAGCAGCGCGGTTCCCACACCACCCACCCAACACAGCCACCTGCGCGGAAGCCTGCGTCCGTGCAGAGCAATCGCGGTCAGGCACCCCATCGCGATCGCATCCATGCCGCCTAGATACGAATACTCCCGCCACACCAGGTTGCCATGCGTCAGCACCGACCGCCCGAATGGCCCGAGCACAACAAACACCAGCAGGAGCGCGATGAGCAGCCTGCCGCGACCGAAAAATCGGCACACCCACGGGAAGGCAAGATAGAACGTCTCCTCCACCGAGAGTGACCACAGGATGTCCCAGTTCCCCGGCAGATAGCCGCGGCTCGCCTCCAGCCAATTCACATGAAAGGTGAGCGCCGCCACGAGCGCGCGTCCCAGCCCGCCTGTTTGCGCAGAGACCACAAAATGGTTCACATGCGCCACGTGCAGCACACTTAGGATCGCCAGCAACCCCAAAA
>DATBYJ010000015.1:0-3429 GCA_036513795.1 Solirubrobacteraceae bacterium
GCCGAGGCCGCTGCGTGCCCAACGCTGAGCAGAGGCGTCTACACGTGGGATCACGTCGACGCCGCCGCCACCGGGCCGCGCGTCCTCAGCTACTCGCTCGGCCACAACTTCATTCCCCCCGCCATCCATGCCGGCGGGCTGCGCTATCACGGCTGTGCCCCAATCGTGGGGATGCTGCGGCATGAGGGACTGCTCGACGTAGTCGCGCTTCCACAGTCCGAAGTGTTCGCCGCCGCACGGCTCATGACTCGTCTCCACGGCTATTTGCCTGCGCCTGAGGCAGCCCACGCGATCAAGGCAACAATCGACGTGGCGCTGCGCTGCAAGGAGCAGCGCCGTAAGGCAGTCATCGTGTTCTGCTTCAGCGGGCACGGCCTGCTCGATCTGAGCGCCTACGGAGAGTTCAACCACAACATGCTCGAGGATTCGCCACCCGAGCTCTCAGTGCTGCCAGTAAGCACATTCGCATGAGGAGCTATCCCATGCTGATCGACGGCCAGGACGACAGCGGCCTGGGTTGGACCTACGTCGTGCGCGCCTCCGCGCTGATCGCAGATCCCCAACGCGCCTTCAACCTCAAGCGCGGCCTCGAGCTCGGAAGTATTGAGATGGCACCCCTCGACGCCGACCACAGCGACGTCATCGCACGCTGCGCCTGGGGAGACGCCACCCACAACGAGCGGGCAATCGCCGCCGCCGCACGCGCCAGCGAGAGCTTCTCCCGCTTCAGCCTAAGCCAGCTACGCGAGATCGGCGCCGCCTTCTACCGCGAGCTGCTCGCCCGCACGGATGAGCTCGTCGAGATCCTCGTCCACGAAGGCCATCCGCTGAAGCTCGCGCGGTGGGAGGTAAGCGGCGTCATCCGCGGCCTCGACGAGCCCACACGCGAGTGGTACTACAAGCAGTTCAAGGAGAGCTTCACCATCGATGGGCGCGATCTGCAGCTGGTGCGCAAGCCCGACGGAGTCGTGTGCGTAAACCCGCCCCAGAACGCCGCCGCCTCGAATTCCGCCATGGGCTGTCTAGCGCTGCTCGCCGGCAACACGCTCGTGGTCAAGGTGCCCCGCAGCACGCCCACCGGGGTGATGTTCGTCTACCGCGAGATCTTCCAACCCGTGCTCGCCCGCCACGGCGCTCCACCCGGCACGCTCAACCTCATCTCCGGCGATACGCAGTCGACCCTGAAACAGTGGCTACGCAGCCCGCGCGTCGACGACGTGCTGTTCTTCGGGTCGAGCACCTCAGGCTTACGCTTCGGCAACGACTGCTATGCCGCCGGTAAGAAGCCGATCCTCGAGCTCTCCGGCAACGACGGCTTCCTCGTGTGGCGCGACGCCGACCTCGATCGTGCCGCGCAAACACTTACCGAGTGCTTCTACGGCTCCAGCCAGATCTGCATGGTGCCCAAGTACGCGATCGTCCACCCCGATATCGCAGAGGAGTTGATCGCAAGATTCCTCACACTGGTCGCCGCAATCCAACCGGGCTACCCAGAGGATCCTAACGTGGTGCTCAGCCCGGTTCTCAAGCAGGATCAGTTCTTCGACTTCCTCTCCGAGGCCCGCGAGGCCGGCTGCCAGCTCCTAACCGGCGGACAGCGCGTGGGTGTGGACGGCACACCCAACCCAAGCGGATTCTTCCTGCAGCCGACCGTCATCCGCGTGCACGGGCTCGACAGCGCACGCAAGCTCTCATGTGTGCGCGAGGAGACGTTCTTCCCGATGCTACCCATCATCGTTCCCCGCCAGGAGGGACCAGAGCTACTGGAGCAGGCTCTCAGCTTCATGAACGCCAACGAATACGGGCTGCGCAACTCCCTGTGGTCCACCAGCGAGCATGTCATCGAGGCATTCATCAGCGGGCTTTCTAACGGCGGGCTACTGAAGATCAACGACTCGCACATCGGCTTTCACTCGATCCTCGCCACCCACGGAGGAACTGGACGCACAGGCGGCCCCACCGGGGAGCTTAACTACGCGATCCTGAGGACCACTCATCTGCAGGGCATCAGCCGTGCATATGCATCTCGCAAACACATAACCGGCGTGGGCGTCGGCGTACACGCCACGGACTCCCAGGAGCTTCCCCTGCTGGGTGCAGCCGAGATTCCACCGGTGCCAGCATGAGCGCAGGCCACCGCCAACAAGCCGCGCTTTAAGCACCGGCTCTGGCTAACTCGCGTCTCCCTTGACCGCCCGCCAGGCCGCCTCCGCCAAGATCGGGGCTGCTCGCAGCACCTCGCGCGCGGCTTGCTTGCTGTCGGTCCTGGCGATGATCTCACTGCCGTATTGCTGCGCCGAGCCCAGCACGATCTGCCCAAACAGCAGGATCGGCAGGCGGCGGATAAGCCCCGCCGAGACGTGCGCCGCCGCCCAGTCCTCCACCCCCGTTGCAAATTCCCTGTTCATCGCCTCCAGTCGGTCAAGGTGCTCCGACGACAGCCAACTGGCGTTGAAATAGTTGAGATATTGCGCACGGCCAACATTCTCCGCCATCCACCCAAGATGAAACGTGACCATCGATTTCACCCCCGCAGCAGCCGACCGGTGGCGGCATAGCTCCCCCACCAGACCCTGCTGATAGGACTCGAGTGTCTCCAAGTAGAGGGCGTCCTCGACGTCCCGTAGGCCTCCAGGGAAGTGATGGTAAACCGTCCCCACACTGGTGTTCGCCTGCGCACAAAGCTGGTTGATCGTCATACCCCCGCGACCGCCCCTGCCGTAACAGGCCGCGGCTGCACCGATCAGTCGGGCTCGGCCTTCGCCCCGAGTACCACGCCTGCGGGCCATCAGTGCCTCCGTTCGCCTTAGGTATGTGAAGCCCTACCGAGTAAATACTCTAGAGACAAACGTCAGCTGCTGACAGCTAGTGCTCACTCGGCCTATTTCCTTGCGTCCGGGCCAATCAACAAGCGCCAGCTGCGCCCCAACAGCCCGCCCCAAGCCAGCCCAGCAGGGACCGCCCCGTGCTCTGTTCGTGTGTCGCATTATGATTTGTATACGAGATATGGAACTTACCCGTACAGGACTACTTAGGGGATAACGAGCCAAATGCCAAGAACCAGTTCAGCAGCAAGCAAGTCCGAGAACGAGTTGGAGCCCTCCTGGGCGCATCCAGGTCTGCGTGAGCCGCGCTACTCGCAGTCGCTCGAGCGGGGGCTTGCGATCCTCGGCTGCTTCACGCCCAAACGCCCCGTGCTCGGCATCGCCGACATCGCCGATGAGCTCGGCATGAGCCGCTCAACCACACACCGCTACGTCATCACCCTCGTAGCACTCGGCTACCTCAAGCAAGGCGCCTCACGCAAGTACCGCCTCGGACTACGCGTAACCGACCTCGGCATGTCCGCCCTGAACTCCACCGGACTACGCGAGCACGCCCACCCCTACCTAGAAGAGCTACGCCAACGCACCTCCTACACCACCAGCC
>DATBYJ010000016.1:0-15239 GCA_036513795.1 Solirubrobacteraceae bacterium
CTCCCCTTGCGGGTGGGCCTCCCCTTAACACCAGATCCAGCACGCACCCATCGGATCGCCTCGGCGACAGCTTGCTGCGTGGCGTGTGTCTGCTCGCCGCCCTGCTCGCGGTTCTGGCGATCGTGGCGATCTCCTATCAGGTGATCCATGGCGCGCGTCCGTCCTTTGCGCGCTTTGGACTGGGCTTTCTTGGCCACTCGACCTGGCAGCCCAACTTCGGGGTCTTCGGAGCCGCGACCTTTATTTACGGCACGGCCGTAACATCGCTCTTGGCCATGCTGCTGTCGGTCCCGCTTGGGATCTCGATCGCGCTCTACCTCAGCATGATGGCGCCGCGTCGAGTGCGGGCCGTGATCGCTCCGTTGGTGGAAATGCTCGCGGCCATTCCGAGCGTGATCCTTGGATTTTGGGGCATTCTCGTGCTGGGTCCCTTCCTACAGGCACACCTCGAGCCATTCCTTCACAGCACGCTCGGTTTTATCCCGATTTTTGGCCCCACCCCGACCACTGGCAGCGGGCTGTTTATCGCGGGCCTGATCCTGACGATCATGGTCGTGCCGATCATCGCCTCGATCAGCCGCGATCTCTTCCTCTCCGTACCGCGTGAGCTCCAGGACGGAGCAACGGCGCTTGGAGCGACACCCTGGGAGGTGGTCCGTGGTGTGGTCTTGCCGTCATCTGCATCGGGGATCGCCGCCGCCGCGTTCCTCGGTCTGGGTCGCGCGCTTGGTGAGGCGATCGCCGTGACACAAGTGATCGGCGCGGGCAATTTCATCCACGCTTCGCTGTTCCAGACCGGTGACACGCTCGCAAGCCGTATCGCTGACCAGTTTCAGGGTGCCACGACCAGGCTGCAGATCTCCTCGCTGTTCTACCTCGGCTTGATCCTCTTAGTGATCGGGTTGTTGGCGAACCTGGCGGCGCAGTTGATCACTCGTCGCTTTGACGTGAGCAAGGTGGCGGCAAGATGACCGACCCGTTCGACGCGCCGTTGGAGGACCTGTCCGCAGCGGAGCCTCTGGACCTTTCCGGTCCACTGAC
Source organism: Solirubrobacteraceae bacterium (assembly GCA_036513795.1). Taxonomy (GTDB): domain Bacteria; phylum Actinomycetota; class Thermoleophilia; order Solirubrobacterales; family Solirubrobacteraceae; genus Palsa-744. Next base: position 1,042 of record DATBYJ010000016.1, read on the forward strand.
GCCGTCGGGCAATCTGCGCCGCCGGCAGGCGATCAGCAGGTTCGTCGGAGCCGTCCAGACCGCGTCCGCAGTGCTGGCGGTCGCGGTATTGGGGATCGTCATCTACTCGGTTGCCGCTCGCGGCGCGAGCGTGCTGAGCTTCTCCTTTCTGACCCAGGATCCACCTGCGTTCGTGGGTCTTCCCGGCGGGGGCATCGCACCAGCGATCGTCGGTACTGCTGTAATCGTGGCGCTCGCCACAGCGATCGCGATGCCCATAGGGATCCTCACGGCGCTCTACATGACCGAGTTCGCCGGGCGCTGGCAGGCGCGTGCGCTGCGCCTGGCTTTGGACCTGCTGAACGGGCTGCCGACGATCGTCGTCGGCCTGTTCGTCTTTGGGTTGCTCGTGGTCGGCCACCATCAGAGCGGCTTTGCCGGTGCTTTTGCACTCGCAATCATCATGTTGCCGCTAATCGCGCGCGCCACTCAGGAGGTGCTGCTGCTGGTACCGACGGGTCTGCGCGAAGCAGCAGACGCACTCGGCGTCAGTCGCTGGCGTACCGTGTTCGGCGTGGTGTTGCCGACAGCACGCGGCGGGATTCTGACTGCCACGGTGCTTGCCGTGGCGCGTGCGGCAGGCGAGACTGCCCCGCTCGTATTGGTTAGCTCGATCTACGCCAACAAAGTAGCGATCAACCCGTTCGGACACCAAGGGCTGCCCAACATCCCCGTCTACATCTTCACCGCGTCTGAGGAAGCCGACCGCTATGGCTTCGCACGCGCCTGGGGCGCAGCTTTCGTTCTGCTGATGTTCATTCTTCTAGTGAGCCTTGCAAGCAGGGCGATCGATCGTCGCACTACGCTGTCGCGATGAAATCAGAGGACCCAATCGGCACCAGCGCTCCGGCGTCGGCGAACATCCGCCAACGGGTGCGGATCGCCGTCGGCCCGCCGTCTACCGAGGGGCTCGCGTCTCGCAACGGCAGCGCGTCCGGGGCCGTCTCGACCGCGGCTCTCCCCGGCGAGGGGCTCGGGGACTCGCAGCAGAGCACGCGCACGATCGGGCGCGAAGCGATCTTCGACGTCCAAGATATGTCTGTTTTCTACGGAAGCTCCGAAGCCGTCTCCGGTGTGACGCTGCAGATACATCGCAATCTCATAACGGCGATCATCGGCCCGTCCGGTTGCGGCAAGTCGACGTTTCTGCGCAGCCTCAACCGCATGAACGACTCGGTACCGGGTTTCAGAATCACCGGGAAGGTCCGCTACCACGGCCATGACATCTACGACAGCGGGGTCGATCGGATCGAGGTGCGCCGCCGGATCGGCATGGTCTTCCAGCGCCCCAATCCGTTCCCGAAGTCGATCTACGACAACGTCGCGTGGGCGCCGCGCAATCTCAAGATGAAGGATGGTCTCGACGAGCGTGTCGAGCGTGCGCTACGCGGTGCCGCGCTGTGGGATGAGGTCAAGGATCGACTCAACAGCAGCGCGCTCGGGCTCTCGGGGGGGCAGCAGCAGCGGCTGTGCATCGCCCGTGCGATCGCGATCGAACCCGATGTGCTGCTGCTCGACGAGCCCGCGTCGGCGCTCGACCCGATCGCGACGGCGGCGATCGAGGAGTTGATGCAGACGCTCAAGAACCGCTACACGATCGTGATCGTCACGCACAACATGCAACAGGCGGCGCGGGTCGCCGAACGCACAGCGTTCTTCAGCCTTGACGTGAGCAACGGCAAGCCAACGGGCGTGCTCGTCGAGTATGGCGACACGGAGGTGATGTTCACACGCCCGGCCGACCAGCGCACAAGCGACTACGTAACGGGCCGCTTCGGCTGAGTTCGTCGCCAGACGCGGCCGTTCGGCTTTACGTCACCAGGCGTGGCCGTTGCGGCTGAGTAGCTTGCCAAGCGCGGACGTGTGAAGCGGCGAGGCTAGGCGCTGATCGAGTCGCCTGCGACCTGCTCGAGCAGAGGCCGGGCGCACTGCCAGCAGTACGCCGCGCCGCTGCTGTGTGGTGCCCCACAGGAAGCACACGACCCCGCCGTACCGGTCTCTTCCAGATGCAGGATGCGCTCGACCTCGCTGAGCTCAGCGTCGACGTCCTGCAGGATTGCGGCCCGCTGCACCAGTACCTCGACGCGAACGTGATTGCGAATCGCCATCTCGTAGGCGAGCCCGCCCAGGTCGCACTGCAGCTCGGCAAAGCGTGCCGCCAGTTCATCCCGGCGCTGTGCGAGATCGACGTTCATTGTCCGAAGAAGTTTCCGGTGAAGTGACCATTTTGGTAGCCCCTGCCATGCCCTGGGGTTCCGACTTTGACGGCTTTGGGTACTGGCGTTTTGGCTTTGGTCGACGTTGACTTCGTGGACGCTTTCGATTTCGTCGTGGACGCCGTGCCGGCGCTCGAGGATTCGCCTGTTGGCGTCGTGCTGGCGCCGGTCGTTGGCGTCGTGGCCGCGGTACCAGTTGATGGCGCGCCTGAGATCGTTACAACCTGCGCGGGAGGGCTTTTGACTGTGGTGCTGCCAGAGCGCCCGATCAGCACGCCGATGCCCACGGCGAGCAGAAGCACGCCGATAATCGAGATGAATGTGCTGTTGACGGACGCAGTCCGTCGCGGTGACGACGGCGTGCGTCCCGGGGGGCTCTCATCGAGACGGCGTGCTGGCCCTTCGAGCAGGCTCACGCGCGGCGCGCCCCGCCGCTCCCCGCACTCAACGCAGTAGCGCTGGTCTGTTGCCATTGCTGCACCACACGCGGGACATCCCTGGCGGATGAGGGCGTTCGTCACAGGGTGTAGCTCGGTCCTCGCCACACTCGCGGATTCCGAGGCGCCGCCAACGGTGAGTTCTTCGGTAGGGGTGCTCAAGTCCATAGTGGAGACACGCGGGTCACCACGGTCAAATTTATACGACCGCGGCACCGAGTAGCGGCCACACTGAGTATCCGCGCGACCCGCAAAGAACTTGTGAAGAGATTGTTACCACGGGGCGATCCGCGGGAGCCGGCAGGTGGCCGCCGTTTAGGATCAGTGTGTGAACTCCGGGCCGAGCGCTCCCTCGCCTCTGTGCTGCAAGGAGTGCGGCGAGCGGCTGGCATACGATCAGCGCTACTGCGTGGACTGCGGGGCGCGCCGTGGCGCGCTGACGCCAGCGATGGCTCAATGGATCGGCATCGACGCACCGGCCGGGCAAAGAGCTGAACCAGAGGTGCGGGTGGCAGCCGCCGATGCTGCAGGCTCTGAGCGGATACGCCGCCAGCCGCTGGTGCCGTCGCGGTCGATCGTCGGCGTGTCGGTCATGCTGTTGCTGGCATTTGGCGTGCTCGTCGGTGCGGGGGTCAGCCCGGTGCAGGGGAGCGGCTCGAGGGGACCGCTCGTGGTTGCCGTTGCGCACACGGCGCAGGCATCGAGCGCTCCGGTGACAAGCGAAGCGTTTACGCCGCCGCTGCCGACGACACCGGAAGAAACGCCGCTGCCTGCCGGTTCGACGAGCAGCACGCTAAGCGTCGCCAAGCCGGCGCCCAAGCACAAACGTAGGAAGCTAAGCAAGACAAAAAGCTCGCAACCAAGCGGCGGGTTCGGCACTCAGACGCGCCCCCCGATCAAGCACGTGTTCTTGATCGTCCTCTCCGACACTGGTTTCAACCAGACGTTTGGGCCTGGTGCGCCAGCCACGTATCTATCGAAAACACTCGTCAGCCAAGGCGAGTTGCTGAGCGACTACTACGCGGTGAGTGGCGGTGAGCTCGCCAACGAGATCGCGTTGATCAGTGGCCAAGGGCCAACTGTGCAGACGGCGGAAGACTGTCCTGTCTACGCGCCTATCACTCCGGCCACGGCCGGCGCTGTTGGACAAATCCTCGGTAGCGGCTGCGTATACCCCAGCCAGACCGACACGTTGGCCGAGCAGCTCACGGCCGATGGCCTCACTTGGAAGGCGTACCTCGAAGGCATTGGGGAAGGAACGGCGCAGCCTGCCGGCTGCCCACATCCCGCGATCGGCGCCGTCGATGGAAACCACTTGCCCACCGCTGAAGATCCGTATGTGACTTGGCGTGACCCGTTTGTCTATTTCGAAAGCGTGACGGGCAACGCGACCTGCGCGAGCAGCATCGTCGGCCTGGGCCAGCTTGCGCCCAGCCTAAAGACGGCCAAGAACGCGCCGGCGCTGTCCTACATCGTCCCCGATCGCTGCCACGACGGCTCCGAAGAACCCTGTGCTCCAGGGCAGCCAGCCGGCCTGGCAGCCAGCGACAGCTTCCTCAGCACGGTGGTGCCCGAGATCGAGAGCTCTCCCGCCTACAAGGCAGGAGGTTTGATCGCGATTACGTTCGACCAGGCCCCGCAGAGCGGACCCAACGCAGACGCCAGCGGCTGCTGCATGACCTCGACGTTCCCCAACCTTCCCGCGAGCGCCCCCAGCGCGACCCCGCCAGCCGGGCAAGCCCCAGCGACGAGCACCGCTACCACCGGAACGACAGGCACCACTGGAGAAGTCGGCGCCACGACGACGGGTACAACCACTCCGGCTGGCGGTGGGCGCGTGGGGCTGCTGCTGATCTCGAAATACACGAAGCCCGGCAGCATCAACGTCGTGGGCGAATACAACGATTTCTCGTTGCTCGCCTCGATCGAGGATCTCTTCGGTGTGAGCCACTTGGGCTACGCGGGCAGCGACGGCCTGTTGACGTTCAACAAGAGCGTGTACAACACCCATCCGTAGCGCACGCGCAGCAGGTCGTGCGCCGGCGGGCCAGATGGTGCGAGCGGCGTTTAGTTAGGGGCCGATGCCGCTGGCTCTAAGCTAAGTCGGCAGCCGCTGTGGGAGTGCCAGCAGGTTGTCGTCTGACGCTCCGTCTGGGTCGGTAGCAAGGTAGGGGTGGGTGGCGTCGAGGTAGTAGATGCCGACCAGTGATTCCCTGTGCGTGCTTGCTCCGCGCACCCTGAACTGGTCGCCATTGCGAATGCGCTCCATCACCATTTCACGAGGGAATTGCCAGGAGTTGCCGTCCTCGTCGGTGCCACCCAGCCACTCGATCCTGCTTGGACGCCAGATCCATTCCACCTGGAAGGTTGTGAACGACTGGTCGGGGACGACGCAGGCGTTGTCGCTGTTCGACCAGTACGAGGACACGGAGACGCCGTTGAGCCGATAGGCGGACTGGCACACGTCCGCTATCTCATTCCAATCCGTGAGGCTGCGGGGCTCCACTTGCCAGCCACCGCCGTCCGGATCGGTCAACGTCTCGACGAGCTCGTGCGAGAAGGTCTCGGTGATCCAGTCCGGCGTGCCGTTGTTGCCGATCCATGCCACCGGGATGCTGTTGAGTGCAAGATGGCCCCAGTCCGGCTTGAGCAGACGGGTGTGCTCTCCGCGCAGTTCGGCGGGGAGGGTTAGAGGAACGCCTGCCACCGTGTGGGGAAGGAAGACGACATAGACAGCCGTCACGCTCTCTTCATCGGGCTCCGGTACGACGTTGTCGTCGATCAGGCTGCTCACGCGATTCTCTCCGTCGCCGTGGCTGAAGGGGTTCGGCGGATCCTCGTCAGTGAGCTCGATGATCCTGTCCACATACGCGTCGCTGACGCCGTATTGTTCGAGCCCATCGAGATACGGCCCGGTGACGACTGATTGCACATCGCCCACCACGGTCCCCATCGGTACCGGTGGGGAGGTGGATGCCCACTCACGCCCCCAGAAGATGAGCCGCAGCTGAGCGGTGTAGAGGATCGTCCCGTTGCTGGTGTCCGCATGTGCTCCGACGGCATCGCCAGGTCCTGAGAACTTCACTTTGTGCGCGTCTGGGTCTGCGCCACCGCCCGCGCTTCTTGCCGGCTTATCGACCTGGTCCGGTGGGTTCAACAGTCGCAGGGGCACTGAGCCGCCACCCGGCCCAATCTGGATGCCGGAGCCCTCACCTTCGATGTTCTCTCCGCGGGGCATGCGTTTACTTCAAGTCACCCGCGCGCGGGTAAGATCGCGTTTGCAGTGTCCGCGTGGCGAGCGGGCGGCGGCCGTCAACATCGAACGATTCTACATACTGCACCAGCGACTAGTATTGCTTCATGGGGCTGAAGCCATCGTGCTCGCGTGGCGGTGAAGCTTGGTCATCAGTGGCTTGATGGTGCGCAGTGCGTCCTGCTCCTCGTCGAGGATCGCGAGCGCGAGGAGTCCAGTCCAGCGACGGCGTTCGCCCTCGTCCTTGACCAGAAGCGACACCAGGCGCTCGGCGCCGTCTAGTCGCCCCATCAGGTAGTCGTTCTCGCGCCAGCGCCGTCGGAAGAAGGCGCCGAAGTGAGCGAGCTTGACCCCCTTCAGCTTCGCGGCGGCACAGGGCGGGGGTTCCCCATGTAGTGCCTCATACAGCAGGGGGGAGTCCAGCGGGCTCATGCGGATGACCTCGATGGCGTCTCGCTCGCCTATCCCCGAGGCGCTTTCCAGCGGGTAGAGCTGTGCGTCCCACAGCGGGAACCCGGTGAAGCGCACGAGCACGTCGCGGGCCTCCTCGGTGTCTTCTCCCAGGAGCTCTGAGAGATCGTCGTGGAGCATGCGCGCCTTGGTGGCCAACTCCGGGCCCAGTTTCTCGCCGAGTTTCGCGCGGAGGTCATCGAGCGGCCCGAGCCTTCCTTTCAGCCACAGCTGCTTATCCACTCCGTGCTCATTCAGGAAGCTCGTCATCTCGTCCTCCGGAAAGCATGCCCGCACAACTCCACGGAGGTCGGAAAGTGCATTCGACATCGCGGCTTCGAGCTCTTCTACAGCCCGCCACAGGCGGGACTTGGCCGCGTCGAGCTGATCGCGATTCGGCTTCGCGCTCGTGTCGGCGGAGAGCCGCGGTTCATACAGCCAGTTGACACCGGCGAGGGTGAAATAGATGCGGCGCAGCTCGTACTGGACGTCGAGGTCGCGCAGGAAGGCGATCTGTAGTTGTGAGGGGACAAGCAGCTGCTCGAACAGCCCTTTGTCGCGTCCCCACCACAGCAGCGAGGCTTCGACCAGCTGGGCCTGGTTGGAGCCCGGCGGGTACTGGCAGAGCTCGCACACGGCCTGCCCGATCGCTGTCAGCGCGGTGGCGATCTTGGTTCGCAGGTAGGGGGCGTAGCCAATTCCCAGCTGCGTAGGAGCAGCGGCGTGCAGCTGCTCTTGGCGCAGCTCGAACGGGCTGACGCCCGCGGCGACGGGCAGCGCTTCGCCGTCGAGCGCCTCCACCTGGCCGCGCACAGCGTTGAAGCTGCCGCGGACGACGTCGCCAACGAGTCTGGCGTGCGCGTTCAGCTGCTCCACCTCGAGCAGGCTGTCGAGGATCGGCTGCTTGCGGGGGAGGCCGGAGAGCGCTGCCATCACAGCGGCGATCGTCGTGGGGCGTTTATCGCGCGCACGACCTGCGGGCGGCGCGGGGTCGGGGTCCAGATACAGCAGCCTGCGTTTCACCTCTACGCGGGCGGGTTGTTCCCGGATCGCTTCGATCGCGGGAGCGAAGGGGCGGTTGTCGAGCACACCCCCGTCGATGAAGAAGGTGGCGTCCGGGTCGGCGCCCGAGAGCGTGTAGATGCGAAAGAAGGAGCTGTCGATCGCACTTGGTGGCCTGTTCAGGTAGCCGCAGAACGAACTGCGGCTCACCGGCTCAAACGCGCTGGGAAAACAGGATGTGGCACGCGCGGCGAACGCCAGGGCGACATTGTCGGCGGCGGCGAAGCGGCCGGGATGGTCTGCGTCTTGGCGGAATTGGAAGACGTGGCGATGCTGTTCGTCATGGACTGTCTTCGGGTCGAAGATCGCCACCTGGCGGTCGTAGCCGTAGAAGTCGGTCATCGTCACCCTCAGATCGAGCGAGCCGCCGGGTGGCATCAGCGTCGTGAGCGACGCTCCGGGACCTGGTCCCTGCGCCTCTGCTGCCGCTGGCGGCGTCTCTCCCGCGGCTGACTTTGGCTCCGTCTTGGCGTCCATCTGCTCGAGTGCTTCGTGCAGCCACACGGCCATCTTCCCGCCGCGAAGCGGGGCCTTCCACGGGAGCCGCAGGAGAAGCAGCGGTAGTCGCCACCACCCACCGATCAGTTCTTTGATCGCGCCGCGTTTCAACCACAGGTCGCGCAGCGCATCCTGGCTGAGGTTGTGGGCCACGGCCTTGGCCAGGTAGACGCCGTTGATGCCACCGGCGGAGGTGCCTGCGATCACATCGACGCTGACGTCGGTGCGGAAGCCATCGCGTCCAGCGAGCGACTCGAGCAGCTCTCTGTAGACGATCTCAGTCGGGGTGGTTCCTGAACTGGCGCCCGCTGCCAACAGCGCGGAGGCACGCACGAGGCGGTTGGTCTCCTTGGTGTTGCCGTGCATGTAGATGCACAGGGAGACACCTCCATAGAGGACCATTGCAATGCGAAGCTCACGTCTTGGCGGCGCCACTGTGCCCCCCGGTCGTCCCATCCACCAGGCCGTGGTGGAATTCCAGATCTCTGGATCGTACCTTCAGCTGCGAAACCTGGGGCTGCGCATGGGGCTGGCGCTCAGATGCGCCAGCCGCCGGATTACTAGCTCAAGCCTTCGGGTCAAGCCTTCCGAGGCTGACGTCGAGAGCCTCGGCGATGGATTTGACGGTGGTCCACTTGGGGTCTGCCATGCCGCGCTCGATGCGCGCATAGGCGGCGATCGTCAGCCCCGCGCGACGGGCTACCTCTTCTTGTGTTTCGCCGCGCTTGACGCGGGCGCGTCTGATCGTAAGGCCGAGTGTTTGGTCCATGGAGTTCGTGGCGTTTCGGTGGTTGTGGGCGCGGCGCATGCAGCGGCTGTACCCGCTTCTCGCTATTAGTATCCCTCTTCTACCAGTCAGAAACAACTTATCTCCTGCTCTCGGGTCGACGAGTGCGCCGAAATTCGGTGGAAGATCGGTACGAGTGTGTCTCCTTCCGGTATCTCACTGGAAACCTAGAGCCTTGACAATTCTTAGATAGGACTCTAAGTTATCGGCGGATGTCGGCTCGAGCAATGCCAGCGCCGCCCAGCGGTCTGCGTGAGCGTCACAAGCGCGAGCGCCGAGAGCGCATCGTTGCGGCAATTCGCGAGCTGCTTCGCGAGCAGCCACTGCAGACGCCCACCGTCGAGCGCATCGCCGCGCTGGCGGACATCTCGCCCGCGAGCGTGTTCAACCTGGTGGGCCCGCGAGAGCAGCAATGGGCTGCGCTGTGCGACTCGCTGCTGGCCGAGCTCGACGCCTGTCTAGCGTTTGCCGCCGAGGAGAACCCACGCGAGCAGGCACGCAAGATCGTGGACGAGACGGTCCAGCTGTTCATCGCGGATGCCGCTGTGTTCAAGCATCTCGTCAACAGCTGGGAGGGCGGCGGCCTGCTGCTACAGGAGAACCCCGTACCGCGGTTGCGCGATGCACTGCGCCGCGGGCAGGCCGCGGGGATGTTGAGGTCTGACCTGCATGTGGAGGCGCTGGTGGGGCACATCGCCACAGCCTCAGGCGGTGCGCTACGGCACTGGGCGGCCGGCCAGATCTCCGATGCAGCATTTCGCATGCGCGTGCGTTTTGCTGTCGATGTGGTGTTCGCTGCCGGCGCTAGCGAGGACTGGGGTGCGGATCTGCAGGAGCCACTGCAGCGCAAGCAGCGTACGCGCGAGTAGATGCCAACGCCTACTGCCCTCCAGTTTGATGGCGCCGCTGGCGTTCGGCTCGCGGCGGACAGCTTTGGTGATCCTGCGTCTCCTGTTGTGCTGATGTTGCACGGCGGCGGCCAGACCCGGCACGCGTGGCGCGCCACGGCCGCGAGTCTCGCGGACGCCGGCTGGTGTGCGATCACAGTCGATCTGCGCGGCCACGGGGAGAGCGCCCATCCGCGCCCCGCCGCCTATTCGCCCGATGACTTCGCAGACGACATCCGGGCGCTGATCGAGCAGATCACGGTCGCGGCAGCCACCGTTGCCACAGGTGCGGCGAGTGAGGGCGAGCCCGCCGCTACGCCCGCAGCTATCACGGAGGGGCCAATCGTGATCGGCGCGTCGCTCGGTGGCATCGCCGCTCTGCTGGCGCTCGTTGAGCCACCGGCCGCGCCTGCCGCGGGGCTCGTGTTGGTGGACGTAGCCCATCGTTTTCAGCCACGCGGGGGTGGGCGAGTGGTGGGCTTCATGGAGCAGCATGCCGATGGTTTCGCAGACCTTGCCGAGGCGGGCGATGCGGTTGCCGCGTACCTGCCCAACCGCCCGCGTCCGCGTGACACGAGCGGTCTGCGCCACAACCTCCGCCGCAAGGGAGAGCGCTGGGTGTGGCACTGGGATCCAGAAGTCCTGACGGCGGCGCGCGCGATCATGGAAGACCCGAGCCAGCTGTCGGCACGCTTGACGAGCGCGACCGCGTGTTTGCACCAGCCGTGTCTGCTCGTGCGCGGTGCGCAGAGCGACGTGCTCAGTGCTGCCATTGCCCGCGAGTTCGTGGATCTCGCGCCTTCAGCGACACTCGCGGAGGTGCCGCGCGCGGGTCACATGGTGGCGGGCGACAACAACGATGCGTTCGCCCTGGCCATACATGCGTGGCTCGTGACGCTCGCGCCGCGCTGAGGCAGGCCACCCGCTCGATTTGCGCGGCATCCTGCCTGGTCCTGACGTCGGGACGGCGCGCTCCCGCTACCCGCGCGTAAGCCGCTCGAGCGCGAGCACGAACGACGCGTAGCGCGCGCCGGTCACCTGCTGCAGCGCGATCTCACAGGTGCGGTTGCTGCACACGTGGGCGTCGATGCTTTCTCCTCGGGCCTCGCGCTGGGCGAGCTCTGAGGCGGTGTCGCGTAGCGCGGATACGGGTAGCTCGGGGTGCAGCAATCCGCGGTCGCCGGCCATGCCGCAGCAGCTGGTGGCGGCGGGGATCAGCACGTCGTCGGCAAGCGCGCTTGCGATCGTCTCGAGCTTGCCGCCTAGGCCGAGCTGTCTGGTGGCGCACGTGGGGTGGACCGCCATCCGCTCCAGCTTGTGTGGGACTTGCAACTGCGCCAGCAGCCGGTCGTGAACCCACTCGATCGAGTCGAGGATCTCGATCTGCTGGAAGCGCTCGCGCTCGGCCTCCCCGAGGTGCGGCACGATCTCCTCGCGCAGGCCAAGCGAGCAGGAGCTGGCATCGATCACGACCGGCAGGGCACCGCCCTCGCTCCAGCGCCACAGCGCGGCGGCGGTCTTCGCGGCCATGTGATCGTGGCCGGCGCTGTAGCCCTTGGAAGCCCACGGCGTGCCACAGCAATGCCCGGAGATGTCGCTGGGGATCCACAGCGGCAGGCCCGCCCGGGCGGACACGTCCACGAGCGCTTGGGGCAGCGATGGTGCATCGGCAAGCGATTCGCCTGCGTCGCGGGGGTTCCCGAAGATACGGTTCAGGCACGCAGGCATGTACACCGCAGCGGCGCCCGAGCGTTGCGTGATGGGCAGATGGGCGGGTGCGGCGGGCGGCATGTTGTCGGGCAGCGCCGGCACGAGCTCTGAGCTCACGCGTCGTCGCAGTGTTGCGGGCACGCTCGCGATCGCCCGCTGTCCGAGCACATCAGCTGCTGCGCCTGCGGCCACGAGCCCCGCGCGGGTTGCTCGCTCCACGGCTCCATATCGCTTGGCGACCGTCAGAGCGACTGTTTCTTCGCGCTCGGAGTGCTCACGTGCGCGCAGCTCCTTGACGAGCTTGCCCGTGTCGATCGCCACGGGGCAGACGCTCTGGCAGCTGCCGTCGGCGGCGCAGGTCTGCAGCGCGTCGTACTCGTAGTCGGCGAGCAGCGACTCATACACGGGCGAGCCCTGCAGCTGGCGGGCCATCTCGCGCCGCACGACGATCCGCTGGCGCGGGGTGCTGGTGGTATTGCGGCTGGGACACACGGGCTCGCAGAAGCCGCACTCCACACACTGCGTAGCCGTCTCCTCGATCGGCGGCTGGCTCTTCAGGTTTTTTAGATGTATATGGAGATCGCGGTTCAACACGACGCCGGGATTCAAGAGACCATTGGGGTCGGCGAGCTGCTTCACCTTCCACATCATCGATGTGGCCTTCTCGCCCCACTCGCGTTCGACGTAGGGGGCCATGTTCACGCCGGTGCCGTGCTCGGCCTTCAGCGAGCCGTCGTACTTGCCAACGATCAACTCCACGAGCTCCTCCATGAACGCCTCGTAGCGCTGTAGGTCCTCCGGCTTGGTGAAGTCGGGCGTGAGCTGGAAGTGCAGGTTGCCAGCGGAGGCGTGCCCGGCGACGCCGACGAGGAACTGGTGCTTGCCGAGCAGCTCCTGCAGGTCGCGCGCGCACTCGGCGATCCGCTTGGGGCGCACGCACACGTCCTCGACGATCAACGCGGTTCCGGGAAGCCGCAGCCGCCCGACGAGCCCGAACAGGCCCTCGCGCACCATCCACGCCATCTCGATCTCGTCCTCGTCGCGCGAGAAGCGGTGCGGCTGGATCAGCTCGTGGCCGGCGAGTATCTCGTTGACCGTAGCCTCGCTCTCGTCCAGCTCGCCGTCGTCGTTGCCTCCGAGCTCGACGATCAGTGCAGCCGAGGTGGGTGGCAGCTCGCGCCACTCTTGCGGCGTGCCGGGCAGATTCCATGCGGCGGCGATGAGCGCGGGCGCGACCATCAGCTCGGTCGCCCGCGCGCCTGCCTGCACGAGCGCGGGGACGACCGCGGCGGCGTCGTCGATGTCGGCGAAGTGAACCCACGCGAGCGTTGTGCGCTTTGGCTCCGGGCGCGTGCGCATGACTGCCTCGGCGATGAACGCGAGCGTGCCCTCCGAGCCGACCACGAGGCGGCGGAAGATTTCCAGGGGGGTGTCCGCGTCGAGCAGCGCACACAGGCGATAGCCGGTGACGTTCTTGATCTCGTACTTGCGCCTCACTCGCTGGGCCAGCTCCTCGTCGGCCAGCAGCTCCGCTCTTAGCTCGAGCAGGCCCTGCGCCAGCTCCGGCTCGGCTGCCGCGAACTGGGCCTCCGCGTCGGGCGCCCCCGTGTCGATGACCGTGCCGGAGGCGAGCACCAGCGTCATCGACTCGACCGTCGAGTAGGGATCCCAGGTGACGCCGCAGCGCATGCCGCCGGAGTTGTTGGCGATCACGCCGCCGAGCGTGGCGATGTCTTTGCTGGCGGGGTCGGGGCCGAGCTTGTAGCCGTGGCGCGCGAGCAGGCGGTTGGCGAGACCCAACAGAGTCCCCGCCCTGATGCGCACACGCGCGCCGCCGTCTTCGATGCGAACGCCGGAGAACCAGCGGCGCACGTCGATCATGATGCCGTCGGTGCCACCCTGCCCGCTGAGGCTGGTGCCGCCGCCGCGGAAGTTCACGGCCAGGCCGGTGTTGCGCGCGTAGGCGAGCACCTTGCCCACGTCCTCTGCGTTGTGAGCCATCACCACGACTGCGGGCAGGCGCCGGTAAGGGCTCGCATCGGAGGCGTACGCGATGAGGTCGATCGCGCGGGCAAGCACACGCTCTGCGCCCAGCAGCGCGATCAAGTCACCGCGCAGCGGCTCTGGTGTGCCCGCGGCGAGACTGTCTGGCGCGGCGTCTGCGTGGGGAGGGCCGGGCGGGCGCCCGATCCGGCGCGTGTGTGGAGCGAGCAGCGCTGTCAAGCCAGTGCCATGCCGGGGGCCACGTCCACCTGCACGAGCCGCGGACCGTCCTGTGCGAACGCGCTCGCCAAGCCCGCCCGCAGCTCGTCGCGGCCGGTGACGGTGCTGGAGGGGACGCCGTAGCTTTCGGCTGTGGCGGCGACGTCGAGCTTGGGCAGGTCGAGGCCGGGTGCGCCCTCGACGCTCTCGATCATGGCGAACCACTTGAGGATCGAGTACTCGTTGTTGCGCAGCACGAGGAACTTCACGGGGATCGAGTACGCGGCAGCGGTCCAGAAGGCGGTGATTGCGTACTGCGCGGAGCCCTCGCCGAGCACGCATACGACCTGGCGCTCGGGCTGAGCAAGCTGCACTCCGAGTGCCGCGGCAAGGCCGAAGCCGAGTCCGCCGCCGGCGCTGAAGTAGTAGGAGCCGGGGCTGGTGAGGCGCAGGTTGTTGCGCAGCGCGGCCGTGCTGGACGGCGACTCCAGCACGACGATCCCGTCCTTGGGGAACAGTTCGGCGAGGATCGTGTGCACCTCGCCGCCCGAGAGCTGCTCGCCTGGTGCTGGCGCGTCGAGCTCGAAGCGCGCGGGCGGTGCGTCACGGTCGTCGGGCTCGTGCTCGGCAGGGTCGCTGTCGGGTTGAGCACCGCCG
>DATBYJ010000017.1:0-15390 GCA_036513795.1 Solirubrobacteraceae bacterium
GCTGATCGCGATCGACCGCGAGCGCTGCATCCTCTGCTATCGCTGTGTGCGCTTCTCCCAGGAGGTCTCCCAGGACTACCAGTTGGTGCTGCTCGAGCGCGGCGCGCACTCCTATGTGTCGACGTTCGACGGGCACCCCTACGTGGCGCCGTTCAGCGGCAACATCGTCGAGTTGTGCCCCGTGGGGGCGCTCACCTCGCGGCCTTACCGTTTCCGCGCACGTCCGTGGGACATCGAGGGAGCGGGCTCGGTGTGCACGCTGTGCCCGGCGCAGTGCAACGTGACGATCACCGTCCGCGACGAGCGCGCGCTGCGGGTGCTGCAGCGCGACAACGTGGAGGTCGACGACGGCTGGCTGTGCGACAAGGGCCGCTTTGCCTACCAGTCCTTCCATGTCGATGAGCGCATCACTGAGCCGATGGTGCGCGACGGTGGCCAGCTGCGTGCCGTCTCCTGGGAGCGGGCGTTGGCAGAGGCTGCCGCGGGCTTGGCACGTGCGGGCGCCAATACTGGCGCGCTCGTTGGTGGGCAGGCGACCAACGAGGAGGGCTTCCTGCTCAGCCGGCTGATGCGCGAGGGCGTTGGCTCGCCGCACGTGGACTCTCGCCGCGCTAGCAGCTTGCCGCTGGAGCTGCACCGCGCGCTCGACGATCCGCGGCTGCAGGCAAAGGTCGCGGACCTCGAGTTCGCCCACGCGGTGCTGGTGCTCGACGCTGAGCCAGTCAACGACGCGCCAATCCTCGACCTGCGTCTGCGCAAGGGCGCACGCCTGCACGGCACGAAGCTCGCGGTCGCCTCGCCGCACCCGAGCTCGCTGGACACAAGCGCAGCGCTGTCGGTGCGCTACGCGGTGGGAGCCGGCGCAGCGTTCGCCGCAGCGCTCGGCGCAGCGTTGAGCGGCGCGGCCGATGCAGAGCAACTGGCCCGCCAGGCGGGTGCAGAGCCAGGCGCGGTGCGCGAGCTGGCGACATTGCTGACAGGCGAGAACGCTAGCCCCGCTTCAGGCGGCGACAGCGATGCGGCGGACGAGCAGACGCCTCCACGCGAGGTGGTGGTGCTGTGGGGCGAGCGGCTCACAGCCGGGCCTGCCGGTGCAGCGGGCGCACAGGCGCTGCTCGCCTTGGCGGACGGGCTCGGCGTAGCGGGCGTCGACGGTGCAGGACTTCTGGAAGTGCCGGCCGCGAGCAACGGTCGCGGCCTGCGCGAGGCGGGCGTGCTGCCGGGCGTTGGCCCTGGCCTTTCCCAGCTCGACGGCGAGACAGCGCGAGACGCCCACGCGATCGCCGAGGGGCTCGCGGAGGGTGAGCTGGCAGCCCTTTACCTGCTGCAGTGCGACCCGCTGCGCGAGCTGCCAGACAGCGAGCTGTGGGAGCGTGCGCTGGCAGGCGCGAGCACGGTCATCGCCCATGCGGCCTTCCTGACAGAAGGCATCCGTGAGCACGCCACGGTGGTGTTCCCCGCCGAGGCATATCCCGAGAAGGAGGGCACGATCGTCCACCCGGACGGGCGCCTTCAGCGCCTGCGTCCGGCGATCGCGCGACCGGGCTCTGTGCGCGCCGGCTGGCAGCTGCTCGCCGAGCTCTCGCTGCGCGTCGGGTTCGACTTGGACGTGCTCAGCGGCGCGATGGCCTCCAAGCAGCTGTTCGCGGCGGTCCCCTTCTACGCGGGGCTGACGCTCGAGGAGATCGGCGGCCGTGGCGTTCGCTGGCAGGAGCGTGACGGCGCGTCCGCTTTTCCCCACGCCGGTGACGCGACGTTGCGAGGCGCGAGCGCCATCTCGAGTGGCACTGGCGACGCCCTGGCCGGCGCTGGATCGCTGGGAGCCGACACCACAGAGCCCGCTGCCGACGCAGCCGATCTCGCCGGCTGGCGCTCTGTGTGGGACGCCCAAGAGGTCGAGTTCTCGCCGGCGCTCGAGTTTCTCTTCCCGCGCGAGAACGTTGTGCTGCCACTGTCCTATAGCGGCGGTGAGCGAGCATGAGCACACTGGCGATCGTTGGCTACTACGAATCGTGGTGGGTGCAGATCCTCAAGGCGATCGTGATCTTCGCGGTGGGCCTGCAGCTGGTCCCCGTGGTGCTGATTGCCGAGCGCAAGATCATGGGCCGCATGCAGGGCCGCTATGGCCCCAACCGTGTGGGCCCCTACGGCGCGCTTCAGCCGCTGGCTGACATCCTCAAGCTGCTGACCAAGGAGCAGTTCCGCCCGACCACGTCGGTGGGCTTCCTGTTTGCGGTGGCGCCGTTGGTGTCGATCCTCACCGCTGTGGCGGCATTCGCGATCATCCCGTTCGGCAACGTCCAGCACATCTTCGGCGAACGCGTGGGCCTGTATGGCGTGGACGTGTCGATCGGGCCGCTGTACCTGTTCGCGTTCGGCGCGGTGGCGTTCTACGGGATCATGCTCGGCGGCTGGTCCTCGGGCTCGAAGTACTCGTTCCTGGGCGCGATGCGCGGTGCGGCGCAGCTGATCTCCTACGAGGTCTCCCAGGGTCTTGCGCTGGTGGGCGTGATCATGACCTCGCAGACGCTGTCGCTGACGGGCATCGTGACCGCCCAAAAAGGCATGTGGTACATCGTGCCGCAGTTCGTGGGCTTCTTGATCTTCCTCACTGCGAGCTTCGCGGAGACCAACCGCGCGCCGTTCGACTTGACGGAGGCGGACGCGGAGCTAGTGGGTGGCTACAACACCGAGTACGGTGGCGGGCGCTTTGCCTCCTATTACTTCGCTGAGTATCTCAACGTGCTGGTCGTCTCGGGCATCGTCACGACGGTGTTCCTCGGCGGCTGGCTTTTGCCGTTCGGCATCCACCCACCCGGCTGGGTCGACCCGATCGTGGTGCTGTTCAAGATGTCGCTCATCACGTTCTTCTTCATCTGGGTGCGCGCGACGCTCCCACGTCTGCGCTACGACCAGCTGATGAGCTTCGGCTGGAAGGTGCTGCTGCCGCTGGCAACCCTAAACGCGCTCGTCACGGCGATCCTCGTGGTGGTGACCCACTGATGAGCGACGCCGAGACCCCTACTGCCACCCTGAACGTCACCGCCTGGAGCCCTGGCGAGGACGTGATTCAGGTGCAGCGGCCGCCTGAGCCGGGCGCTGGACGCAGCGCGTGGCGCACGTTCGTGGAGACCGCACGCGGGCTGAAGACCACATTTGGGCGCATCGGGGAGGGGGTAAACACGATCTCCTACCCCGAGGAGAAGGTGCCTGTGTACCCGCGCTTCCGCGGCCGTCACAAGCTGCATCGCTTCGAGGACACCGGTCTTGAGAAGTGCGTTGGCTGCTCGCTGTGCGCTGCGGCGTGCCCCGCCGACTGCATCCGCGTGGTAGCCGCGGAGAACACGCCCGAAAACCGCGTCTCCGCGGGCGAGCGCTACGCAGCCGTGTATGAGATCAACCTCTCGCGCTGCATCTTCTGCGGCTACTGCGAGGTCGCGTGCCCGTTTGACGCGATCACGATGGGCCACGACTACGAGCTCTCCGACTACGACCGCTCAGACCTGATCTTCACCAAGGAGATGCTGCTCGCCGAGCCGCTCGAGCGCACGCCGCTTAGGAACGAGGGCGAGTAGTGAGCGCAGCCCTCTTCTTCCTTGCCGCGATCGGCGCGATCAGTGGCGCCGTTGGCGTGGTGGTGCTTCGCAATCCCTTTTACAGCGTGCTTGCACTCGTAGCGCACCTCATCTCCCTCGCGGTGCTGTTCCTGCTGCTGCGCGCTGAGTTCGTGGCCGCGGTGCAGGTGGTTGTGTATGCGGGGGCGGTGATGGTGCTTTACGTGTTCGTGGTTGCTTATGTGGGCGGCGAGAGCGACTCCATAGGCGAGCGCTTGCGTGGCGTGGGTGCGCCCGGGGCGACCGGCTCGGGCTTGCGCCTCGGCGGCGCGATCGTGGGCGGTGCGTTGCTCGTGGAGCTGTTGATCGCGCTGCTCGGTACCGGTCTTGAGGCCACCAGCGGCTATGGCGCCCCGTATGTGTCCGGTCCGCAGACGTACGGCACGCCCGCGTACATCGGCAATCTGCTGTTGACGCGCTTCTTGGTGACATTCGAGCTCGCGTCGTTCCTGTTGCTGATCGCCGCGGTGGGCGGCGTTGTGCTGGCCCGTCGCCGCGGTGGCATCGGCGAGGACGAGCCCGAATTGTTCGTGCCGATCGATCTGCCGCGGCCTCGCGACTCCGGGACTATCGCCGAGGGCGTCGGCTTCGCGCCGACAACCGGCGCCAGGCTGCCGAGCGGTAACCATGTTGAGCAGGAGAGCCCGGTGCACACCGGCGCGGGGTCACCGTCATGAGCATCTCCTGGTATCTGGCGGTGTCGGCGATCGTCTTCTCGCTGGGCGCGGTTGGCGTGATGACGCGGCGTAATCCACTGGTCGTGCTGCTGTGCCTGGAGCTGATGCTTAACGGTGGCAACCTCGCGCTGATCGCATTCTCGCGCATGTGGGGCAACGGCGACGGACAGATCCTCGCGATCATCGTGATGACCGTCGCCGCCTGCGAGGTGTGTATCGGTCTGGGCATGATCGTCGCGATCTATCGGCGGCACCTGCCTATTGATGTCGATGAGTTGCGGGAGCTGCAAGGGTGAGGCGCGCGCATGCCGGCGCCGGATTGGCGTCCTCAGTCGCTCGCGTGCACCGGCGGAGCCGTGACACGTCGCCGCTCGCGGCCGCTTACGCGGCGGGCGAGCGTCGCCGCATCGCGGCTCCGCCTACCTCGGGGGCGCAGGTATGACTACGACCACTTGGGGCTGGCTCGTGCTTGCCTTCCCGTTGGCGGGCACGCTGATTACGGCGTTTGGCTTTCGGGTGCTGCCTGGACGCACTGCGGGGTGGATTGGCACGGGCGCCATTTTCCTTGCGTTCGTGGCGGCGCTTGGTGCGCTGATCTCGCTTCAGGGTCATGCTTCGGGTGACCGGCAGCTCGTTTCCTCGCTTTGGAACTACGCCTCCACCGCTGGCGTCGACGCGCAGATGTCGATCCTGGTGGATCCGCTTTCGGTGTTCATGATCCTCGTTGTCAGCGGCGTGTCCACGTTGATCCACCTGTACTCCATCTCATACATGGACAAGGACCGTGGCTTCGTTCGCTACTTCTCGTATCTGAACTTCTTTGTGTTCTCGATGTTGCTGCTGGTGCTGGCGGGCAACTTCCTCTTGCTGATCGTTGGCTGGGCGTTCGTTGGTGCGGCGTCCTACCTTTTGATCTCCTTTTGGTACCGACGCACGACCGCGACCAAAGCGGGCATCAAGGCGTTTGTGATCAACGTGCTCGGCGACGCGGGGTTGGTGCTGGGTACGTACTTCATCTTCAAGCACACGGGCACGCTCGACTTCCTGAAGAGCTTCCACGCGGTCGAATCCACCACCCACCCCGCGTTTGGACACGGGACGAACAACGGCGACCTCGTCGCCGGCTGCCTGTTGCTGCTCGTCGGCGCGTTCGCCAAGTCCGCGCAGATCCCGCTGCACACGTGGCTGCCGGACGCAATGGAGGGCCCCACCCCCGTTAGCTCGCTGATCCACGCCGCGACGATGGTCACCGCTGGCGTGTATCTGATCGCGCGCATGCACCCGCTGTTCGAACGCGCACCTGCGGCGCAGGACGTGGGCGCGATCGTCGGCGCGGCGACGCTGTTGATCGCCGGCACGATCGGCCTCGCGCAGACGGATATCAAGCGCGTGATCGCCTATTCGACGATGTCGCAGATCGGCTACATGATCATGGGCGTGTCCGTAGGCGCGTACGCGGCGGGGCTGTTCCACCTGATGACGCACGCATTCTTCAAGGCGCTCTTGTTCATGGCCGCCGGCTCGATCATCGGCGCAATGGGCGGCGAGCAGTCGCTGAACAAGATGGGTGGCTTTCGCAAGGCGATGCCGTTCACGTACGCGTGCTTCATCATCGGCGGCCTCGCGCTGTCGGGCATCCCGCCGTTCTCGGGCTTCTTCTCCAAGGACGAGATCCTGCTGGTCACCGGCGAGCGCGGCGGCTGGCACTGGATCCTCTACGTGGCCGGCTACATCGGCGCGTTTTTCACGGCCGTCTACACCTTCCGCATGATCTTCCGCGCCTTCCACGGCGACCCGGTACCAGAGGCGCGTGAGCTGGAAGAAGGCCATCTGCATCACGCGGAGGTCCCGCGCAACCCGGCCAACGGCGAAGAGGAGGACACCGACGTGGGCTTCCCCGGCCCGGAGCACGCGATCGCCGAGCGGGCGCTGCCGATGCGGATCGCGATGGGCCTGCTCGCCCTCGGCGCGGTGGGCGCCGGCCTGATCCAGATCCCGAAAGTGGACTTTGTGGTCGACGACTTCCTGCGCCCGTCGTTCGCCACCGCCAAAGGCTATGAACCGCACACGAAAACAGGGCTGCTCGCGATCGGCCTGACGCTGGGCACGCTGATCGGCCTGGCGGGTATCGGTCTGGCTTACCGCATCTGGATCGTCGGCGGCAAGGAACTGAAGGCCTCCACCGCGATCAGAGAACGCACGCGGCCGCTGTATGAGCTGTTCCTCAACAAGTGGTACTTCGATGAGTTGATCGATGCGCTCGTCGTCAAGCCGATGGCCGCGGCGGGTGCATTCGCACGCGACACGTTCGAGCGCGTGTTCGTCGACGACACGCTCGTGGGCGGCACCACCGGCATCGTGCGAGCAGGATCGGCCGCCGTGCGCGCCGCGCAGAGCGGCTTCGTGCGCTACTACGCCGCACTGCTCGTCCTCGGCGTCACCGGCGTCGGCTTCTACTTCCTGCTGCAGACCTGAGTCTCACCCTCACCCGACCATGCCACCCCTTTCGATACTGATCTGGATCCCAGCCGCCTGCGGTCTGCTTGGCGCGTTGATTCCGTCACGCGATCGGCGCATCCCAGGGGGCTTGGCGCTGCTCGGCTCGGTGGTGGCGCTGGGCCTGTCGATCGGCTACATCGCCGACTACAACGCCGGCGGTGGCCTGCAGCACGTCACAGACATCGTTTGGATCGCAACGCTT
Organism: Solirubrobacteraceae bacterium; assembly: GCA_036513795.1. Taxonomy (GTDB): domain Bacteria; phylum Actinomycetota; class Thermoleophilia; order Solirubrobacterales; family Solirubrobacteraceae; genus Palsa-744. The sequence continues at coordinate 6,993 of DATBYJ010000017.1, forward strand.
GGCATCCACTACAAGCTCGCGGTCACCGGGCTGAACGTGTTCCTGGTCGGCCTGACAACGCTGCTGTTCGCGGCGGCCATCCTTGCCGCCAACCTACGCGCGGAGAGCCCTGCTGTCGATCGCCCGCGACTTTTCTACTTCAACTTCATGCTCGCCGAGTCGGCCGTGCTTGGCGCATTTCTCGCCCAGGACCTGGCGCTGTTCGTGGCGTTCTTCGACCTGATGCTGATCCCCTTCTACTTCCTCATCGGAGGCTGGGGGCAGGGACCCGATCGAGTCAAAGCGACGATCAAGCTCGTGATTTACACACTCGTCGGCTCGCTGTTGATGCTCGCGGCGGCGATCGCCACAGGCGTGCTCGCAGCCCAGCAAGGCGGCGGTCACATCACGTTCGTGCTCTCTGCTCTGCAGCAGGTGCCGCTGAGCACCGGCTCGCAAGAGTGGATCTTCCTGTTCTTCGCAGCGGCGTTCCTCGTGAAGATGCCGGCCTTCCCGCTGCACGGTTGGATGCCAGACGGCTACCGGGCGATGCCCGTCGAGGTGCTGATGGTCTTCTCCGGCGTGCTCTCGAAGGTCGGCGCATACGGCTTCCTGGCGCTCGTGCTGCCGCTGTTCCCGCAAGCGGCAGCGCACTTCCAGACGCTGATGCTGCTGATCGGGCTGGTCTCGATCGTGTATGGGTCGATGCAGGCGTTCAGCCAGACCAACGCGCGGCTGATCCTCGGATACTCCTCGGTGGCACAGTTGGGCTTCATCACCATCGGCATCTTCGCGCTGAATCCACAGGGCGCCCAGGGCGCCCTGCTGCAGATGGTCAACCATGGCCTGGTTGTGGCGCCAGCGCTGTTCATCGCCGCGGTGCTAGCCCGGCGGGCGGGCGGCTCGGAAGACATCCGCGACATGGGCGGCATCGCGTTCCGCGCACCGGTGCTCGCGAGCATCTTCCTGATCGTGTCGCTGGCGACGCTCGCGATGCCCGGCTCGTCGAACTTCGTGGGCGAGTTCCTGATCCTGCTGGGCGTGTTCAAAGCCAAGCTCGCGATCGCGATCATCGCCTTCTCAGGCGTGGTGATGGCGAGCGTGTACGCGCTGCGCCTGTTCATCAGCGCGATGCACAACCGCGTCGGCAAGGACGTACAGCCGCGCGAGATATCCATCCGTGACGGCGCCGTGCTGGTGCCACTGGTGCTCGTAATCCTGTTCCTTGCGCTGTATCCACAGCTGGCGCTGCACCGCAGCGAAAGCTCCGTCAAGGAGGCCGTATTCCCGGCACAGGCGTTCGCGGTCAACCCGCACGCCCAGCTCCATTACTTCACAGAAACGGCCAGTACGACCGCGCCTGGCGCCGGCGAATCATCAGCGGAAGGGACGGTGCGATGAGCTACGTGCCCCTCTTCTCCCCTGCGATGGCGACCACGCACCTGAAAGGCCCACACATCGACTTCGCTGGGCTCTCGCCGCTGATCGCGCTACTGGGCGGCGCCGTGATCGTGCTGATGTTTGGGCTGATCGGCTCACGCTGGGTGCGCTCGCAACTGGTCCCGTTCCTCAGCCTGATGGCTTTGGGCGCGACGCTCGGTCTGACGATCTGGCAATGGAGCTCCGAGAAGTCGATCGTCTCGGGAGCGCTGCGAATCGACGATCTGTCGCTCGCCCTGAACCTGATCCTCATCGGCGGCGGCGCCTGCGCGGTGCTACTGGCATGGCGCTCGCTGGCGGCGCAGGAAGCAGCGCATGGTGAGTTTCACGCGATGCTGCTGACCTCGATCGGCGGCATGTCGCTGCTGGCAAGCGCCCAGAACACGGTGGCGTTGTTTGTGGGCCTCGAGCTCCTGTCGATCCCGCTGTATGTGCTGTGCGCGACGGAACTGCGGCGTGAGCATTCGCTTGAGTCGGGGCTGAAGTATCTGATCGTGGGCTCCGTGGGCTCGGCGACGCTGCTGTATGGGCTGGCGCTGATCTACGGTGCCACCGGCTCGACCGACTTCAGCGCGATCGCACGGGCGCTCTCCAGCGGCAATATCGCGACCGACCCGCTTACGCTCACGGGGATTGCGCTGTGCGTGGCAGGCCTGTGCTTCAAGTCCTCTGTGGCGCCCTTCCACCAGTGGACGCCAGATGTGTACGAGGGCGCACCGACGCCGGTGACGGCGTTTATGGCGGTCACCACGAAGGTCGCCGCGCTGGGCGTGTTCCTGCGCTTCTTCGACGTCGCCCTGATCGACACCCAGGGCAGCTGGGGCCCAGCGCTGGCGGTGCTCGCCACGATCACGATCCTGGTCGGCAACGTGGGCGCGCTGGGCCAATCCTCGCTGAAGCGCATGCTCGCGTATTCCTCCGTGGCACAGGCCGGCTACATGCTCGCGGGCGTAGTGGTGGCCACGCAGCTGGGTGTGGCCTCCACCGTCTTCTACCTGGCGGTGTATTTGTTCATGAACATGGGCGCATTCGCCGTGATCACCGCCCGCGAGCGGGAAACCGATCTGGGCGACAGCGTCAGCGCGCTTGCCGGACTGGGACGTGAGCGCCCGTGGCTGGCGTGGCCGATGACGATCTCCATGCTGGCGCTCGCCGGCATCCCCGCCACGGCAGGGTTCATCGGCAAGTTCTATTTGATCGATGCCGCTGTCGCCGGCGGCTACACCTGGCTGGGCGTGGCAATCGTGATCGGCTCGATGATCTCCCTCGGCTACTACCTGCCGGTGGTGGCAGCCATGTGGATGCGCGAGTCACCGAGCGGCGAAGCGCAGGCTGGACTCACCACCCCGCCCGCCACTGTCCCAGGCAGCGGGCCGCTACCGGCACTCGCCGGCGGCTCCGCCGATCTCGACGCGGAAGGCGTCCTGGCACCGGCCGCGGGCGGCGCCTCCGGGACATCGGCGTCCACCGGCCCCATGCAGATCGAGGTGGTGCTCGTCGCAGTACTCGCCGCCGCCGCCACGATCTTCTTCGGCATCATCCCCCAGCCGCTGTTCGACCTGGTGCATCACGCCGGCAGCGCGCTCGGCGGGCTTTTCTGAGACCCGGGCCACCAGACCCGTCAACCCGCGCTGCCGTTTCGTCGCGACCCTCAGCTCAAAGACTCTCTACTTGAGTCCTCGAGTCGAGCTTTCCCAGGTTGATCTCGAGGGCCTCGCTGATCGACTTGACGGTCGTCCACTTGGGATCTGCCGTGCCTCGCTCGATGCGAGCGTAGGCTGCGATCGTCAATCCCGCGCGGCGGGCGACATCTTCCTGCGTTTCTCCACGCCCTACACGGGCTCCTCGCAATACGGCCGCAAGCGGCTGTTCTTTTTTTGTGCTTCGCTGTTCTTTAGTTCGGCGCATGATGTAGCTGTACCCGTTTGTGCGAGTAATGTCTACCTATAGGGCTAAGAAGTCGCTGTTTGTTTCTCAATGTCCTGTTTGCCGGAACGTTTGAGCTTCTTATATGCGTCGGCGATGATCGGTATGCGCAGGCGTGGAGCGCGGCGCATGATCCAGAACGCCACCCGCAGGTGCGGACGATCGATGACCACCACCGGCTTGCCGCGCTCGGCTGCACGCACAATCGCGCGGGCCACGTAATCAGCTGACATCGCCTTCTCAGGCGTTACGCCCCCTGTGGGGCCCCACTCGTGCTCCTCCTCGAGCTGTTTGGTGTGGACATCGCCCGGGCAAACCACCGTCGCGCGCACGTCGCTACCGGCAAGCTCGTGCGTGAGAACCTCGCCCAACCCCACCATCGCCCACTTGCTCGTGCAGTAAGAGGTATAGGACGGGCCACCGATCAATCCCAGCTCGGAGGAGACGAGCACGATCCTGCCGTAGCCACGTTCGCGCATGCCCTCGAGCACACCCTGGATCAACCAGACGGCGGCGCCTACGTGCAGGCGAAAGCTCTGCTCGAGGTCCTCCGGCTTCACATCCTCGACAAAATCTCGCCGCAAAACACCTGCGCAGCTGATCAGCACGTCGATCGGTCCCAGTGCGTCGCTCACCTCGGCGACCGCACGGGCACACGCGTCCGGATCGGTGAGATCCGCCGCCGCCACGTGATGTCTACCCTGCAGATCCTTCGCCGCGTCGGCGAGCAGTAAAGCGTTACTCGCCACAAGGCCAACCTGCGCACCGAGCGAGGCAAAACGCTGCGCGGTCGCCAGGCCGATACCGCGAGAGGCGCCCGTCACAAGCACTGTCTTGCCGGCAAACGACGAACTCATTGCGGCCGGCCCGAGGCCTCCGCGGCCGCTTCCGCCTCCTGCAGCTGGCGCTCAACGAGATCAAGACCCGCCGTCCAGAAGCCGGGATCGCTCAGGTCCACGCCCACGATCTCGCCCAGCTCCTGCGGGCTACGCGAGCCGCCGGCGGAAAGCAGCTCGAGGTAACGCGGCACCATCTCCTCGCCGAGCTGCTCGTAGCGCTCATACACCGATAGGGCCAACAGCTGCCCATAGGCGTATGCGTACACGTAGCCAGGGCTGCCGATGAAGTGCGGGATATATGACCACCAGCTGCGATAGCCCTCCGTCAGCTCCACCGAGTCCCCCATCATCTCGGACTGGCTCTCGACCCATAGCTCACCAAAGCGCTCAGTCGAGAGCTCGCCCTGCTCGCGTCTGCTCGTGTGCACGAGGTCCTCAAAGCGGTTCATCGCCACCTGGCGAAAGACGGTTGCGATCGTGTCCTCCAAGTTCTCCGCCAGCAAAGCCAGACGGGAGGCAGGCTGGGAGTCCTCCTCCAACAGCCGTCCGAACACGATCGTCTCGCCGAACACCGACGCGGTCTCGGCGAGCGTCAGTGGCGTGCTCTGGTGGAACACCCCCTGGCGGGCAGCCAGCGCGAAGTGCACGCCATGGCCGAGCTCGTGCGCGAGCGTCAGCACGTCGCGTCTGCGGGCGGTGTAGTTGAGCAGCACATACGGGAACACCGATGGCACCGCTGACGCACAGAACGCACCGCCGCGCTTGGCTGGACGCACCGGAGCATCGATCCGGCGCTCGTCGAAGAAGCGTTTGACGAGTGAGCCAAGCTCTGGCGAGAACGACGAGTAGCAGTCGAGCACAATCTCGCGTGCCTGCGCGAACGGGTAGGTAGCCTCGTCCTCCGTGACCGACGCCATGCGGTCGTAGTCCGCGAGCCGCTCCACCCCCAACAGCTTTGCCTTCAGTCGATACCAGCGGCGCGGGATCTCATAGCGTGCCCGTACCGCCTCGAGCAACGCGCTGACCGACTCGTCGCTGGCCTCGTTGGCGAGGTTGCGCGCAGCCAGCCAGTTTGGGTAGTGGCGCAGACGGTCATCTGTGGCCTTGTCCGCGAGCAGCGTGTTGAACAGGTACGCGCGTGTGCGCAAGCCTGGTGCCAACGCCGCGGTGACAGCCTCGGCAGTGCTGCGACGGAGATCTCGATCAGCCAGCGACAGGCGGCTCAGCGCCACATCCAGCGCGAGCTTTTCATTGCCCCCCGCGCTTGACAGCTCGCCGTTAGTCGGGATCGTCACCTCGATCGCAGAGGTCAGCTCCTCGAACAGCCGTGTCCACGCGCTCGCGCCGGTGAGCGACTTCTCCGTGAGGATCTTCTCCTCTGGCTCGCTCAGCAGATGCTCACGGTAGCGACGCACGTTGCGTAGGTGATGAGCACAGAACTCCAGGCCCGCGCTCGCCAAGAGCTGCTGCGCCCGCTCGTCGGACAGCGCCGCCCACTCGAGCTCGAAGAACAGCAGCGTTGTGCCAATCGCGGTCTCCTGCTCTTGCACGCTTTGCAGCAGTGCGCCGTTGGCGGGCTCAGCGGTGTCGGTGGAGAAGCGCAGCGCGGCGAAATAGCCGGCGCGCGCCACCAGCTCGTGGATCGCGGCCAGCTCGTTCATCGCATCGCGCAGGCCGGCGCTGTCGAGCTGATCCAGCCGACCCGCGTAGCGTGACGCAAACGTCTTGGCACGCTCAAGCGCCTCGCTGAGCCTGCGTGCAACGCCCTCCTGCCCCTCCCCATCTACCAGCGGCTGGAGGTCCCAAGCGGTCGCCTCCAGCTCGGGATCGCTCGGCTGCGCGTGGGCTGCGGTTGCCATGGTCGCCCAGCTTAGAGCGTCCCATCGTGCGGTGAAGCGCTGCGTAGCGGTCAAGCGCTACCGTGCGCGCCATGACTACCCGTGCTGCCCTGGTGCTAACGCTCGGACTCGTGCTGTCGGCCGGCACCTCATCGACGGGCGCGTCGCTCGCCGCCACACCACGCCACCACGCAACCAAGCACGCACCCCACAAGACGCCACCCCCACCACAGATCACGATCACACCCACGAGCGGTGCCGGCGGTATCGCGGTCACAATGGCACCGGTGGGCCTGTCGTTGGAGTACCCGGTGATGGCACAGGACCTCGGCAGCGGAACCTGCCCGCCACCAGCCCTCATCTCGGAGCTGCAGCAACTCGGCTCGCCACCGCTCGCGCTCGCCGGCGACAGCCAGGACGAGACCGTCCCCAGCGGCGCGCTACCCAGCCCCAACCAGTCATGGGAAGCGGCGACGCTGTACACGCTGCCGCCATCGTTTTGGAGCCAGCTGCACTGCCTGCTGAACACAACGCAAGACCCGCTCACGGTGGGGCTGAACGCGCGCACGGGCCAGCTTGCGTGGGCGTCACAGATCGTCGCAGGCGCGCAGAGCGCGGCCACCAACGGCCTGGACTTCTCGCTCGGCAATGAGCCGGACCTGTACCCGTTGCCCAACTACGCCGAGCTCGACAAGCCTCAGGCCAACGAAGAAAACGCGGCCGTCAACACCTATCTGCAGATCGCCGAACAACTCAAACCGGCGCTCGGTGAAGCGCCGGCGATCGGGCCGGAACTCGCGAGGCCCGCGCACTGGCAGCGCGAATTGCCGCGCGTCATCTCCCAGCTGCACGATCAGATCGTGGGCGTGCACCTGTATCCGCTGACCTCGTGCGCCACGCCCAAGGCGGTCACAATCCCCGGCTTGCTCTCCAACGAGGCCGCCGAAACGCCGCGCCATCTCGCGTGGGTGGTGAGCGATGCCTCCGCGGCAGGCGCACAGGCAATCATCTCCGAGGCGAACTCCGCGTCGTGCGGAGGCGTGGCGGGCGTATCGGACAGCCCCGCCGCCGCCGTATGGGCCGTGCGCTTCGTGCTCTCCGCACTAAAGACCGGCTTCAAGGAGGTTCGCTTCCACTTCAGCGGCGGCCCCTACGACCCGTTCGTGGTCAACGGCGAAGCAGTGCTAAACCGGCCGCTCGAGAGCGCCCTGGTCGCGCTTCAGCAGTGGCTGCCACTCGGCTGCACGCTGCGCTCGCTCACCATACGAGGACTCGTCGCTACCGCTGTCAGCCAGCCCGCGGGCACGGGCTTGTTGATCCTCGACAACGAGCACCGCACGGCACAGTCGGTGATCCTACGCGGCACGAGCAGCGCAACCGTCGAGACGCTCAGCCCGACGCGCACCGGTGTGCTGAGCGCACACGTGGTCTCGCCACACGACCAGGTCAAGCTCACGGTCGCACCCAACAGCGTGCTCGCCGTCTCGCCGTCGGGCTGACGCGACCGTCCGAGACACCTCCTAGCATCGTGCGCCCGATGCACGAGACCAAACCCCAGGTGTTCCTCCTCGCCCGCCCGTCGCTCGACCTCGACGGGATGCGCGCCTACCTCGCTGACGTCGGCGGCGAGTCTTGGCTGGAGCGACGCCTGGAGGAGACCCAGGGCGAGACTAATGGGGGCGAGCTGATCGTGGAGTTCGGGGGGCGTGCGTGCTACCGCAGTTGGGAGCCCGGTCTGAACCCAAACGTGACGAGGGTGCGCACCGACCAGCGCGAGTACTTCGCCAACATCTTGCGCTCAGCGCACGGCAGCGTGCTCGAGCATGCGAATTACAGTTTCGCTATTCGGAATTGTTCAAGAGTATTTACCCACGAGCTTGTAAGGCATCGTGCCGGCTCAGCCTTCAGCCAGGAGAGCCTGCGCTACGTGCGCCTCACCGACATCGTGTGGAGCGCCAACGCCCGCACCCTGCGCCACGTGATCGAGATGCGCACGGCTGAGGGCGCCGAGGAGGAGCTGCGCCTCGTGTTCGACAAAATCGCCCGCCTGATGCTCGCTGAGGCCCCCAACCTCTTCCAGGACTTCGTGCGCCACGACGACGGCTCGTGGGTGCCCGAGAACCGGAAGGTCTAACTGCCGCGACCAGGGAGTCGACAGGCAAGCGAGGCAAGGACGCAAGGAGCGTGGCGTGCTATGCACGCGAGCGACTGAGGACGCCGCAGCGCGCCCCGTCCACGAGCGCCAAATTAGAGATCGAGGCGCGAAACGCCCAACTCGTCAAAGCCGATGTGGTGCGCGAGCTCGTGGCGCACCGTGCGCACGACCTGATCGCGCAGCAGCTCCGCGTCGTGACCAAAGTCTCGGCGCAGCGTGTC
>DATBYJ010000018.1:0-3036 GCA_036513795.1 Solirubrobacteraceae bacterium
CGCCCGAGAAGCCCCATGATCTCGTGGTGTTCTGAGGTCGACCCCGATGCCGTCGTAGCAACTTCTGGGCGGCGAAGCTCCCACAGCTGCGGCTTTTTCATTTGACAACGTAGGGTTGTTGCGGCATCACAAATCGCCATATGCAGCAGGTTTTGTGTTGGGAAGTCCTCCGATCTAGGCGGCGGAGAGAACGGAGGGCGAATCGGAGGACCGAACGGAGAGCCAAACGGAAAGCGGTTCTGCCGATCAACTCGCGGTGGACTTTTCGCTCTCGTCGATGGCGGCACCGCCAAGCAGGGTCACGAACGCCTGGACCGTCTCGGAGGGCGATAGTCCGCTAACCGCGGACATAGCGTGCACTTCGCCTGCGATCCGCGGAGAGTCAGTCGCTTGCAAACCGCCCAATCGGAGCAGCGAATCAAAATCACCAGCGAGCTGGACGATGTCGTCAGCGTGCATGGTCGAAAGCTTGCCCAGTTCTGGCGTGATCACTTCGATTTCGTCGATCGAGCGGTGCTGTGCGAGCACCTGGATCACTTCCGCGCGTGCAACCATGCTCACGGCGCCCAGCCCATCAAGCTCGCCCAGGTGGTCGAGAAGGGCTCTCATCTCCTCTTGCGTGTGGCCCGTAGCATTGGCGGCTGACGAGAGTGTGGTCTGGACACCTGTCCGCCAAGGCAACTGACTGAACGAAGATATTGCTGCCGCTGGCGCCCGGAAGCAAGTCTCGCATCCACGACTTCTTCTCAGCGTTGTGCTGCTTTCGCCACGGACGCTCGGCTGCCGCGCGGTTGAAGTCGCGCATCGTGGATTGGATGTCTTCCTCTGAGGTTGCGGTGGCCAATCTCCAGCGGAACTCGGGCTCAAATAGCTGAATACGAGGCAGACTGACATGGCACGAGCGAATCAACGCGCGTCTCGCGGTGCTGAGGAGCAAAGGACGATCCTGCATCGAGCTTGTGAGCATCGAGAGGGCCGTCTGCCACGCGATCACTATCCGAATGAGATACAGGTACGGAATCAAAGCGAGAGTAAGCACCAGTGGAAGCAGGAACTCCCGTGCTCGTTCCGCACTCGCGAGCTGCCCTAGATGCTGCACGACATAGACGATCGTAGGGGTGAGCATTCCGACGAACAACGCAACGATAAGCACCTTGAACGGTTTCCGAGTGATCGCGAACTCCGGTCGGAGGTCCGCGAAACTGGCAAGCATCACGAGCACCACGACCATCGGCACAAGAATCAGTTCGACCGGTAGGGGGAGGGTGTAGGCGTCCGAGATGAACTCGACGACCGCGGTCAAAGCTACTGTCCTAGCCACAAGACGTCGCAACTCGCTAACGTCGCCGGTGCCGAAGGTTCCGACAATCGCTGTGCCGGCGAACCAAGCGACCGTTGCCGGGATCATCGGGGTCCGCCAGTATCCGAGCCAGGCGAGGCATATCGTTATCGCCGCAGCGAGCAGCGTGGTCGCTGCGAGCAGGACGGTCACGAAGGGTCTGAGATGGATGCGCGTGTCAAGTGGGTGTTGGTGAGGGCTGTTGCTGTTGTTGGTCATGGTGGTGGTTGGTGGGGCCGGGCGGCGGGTGCGAGGGCAACGACGACTGTCACTCTGAGATGCGCGGGTCGGGACCGCAGGACAGTGTCCGGTCGTGAGCTGCCTCGAACTAGCGTCGCGAGTCGGGATCGCATAGACCCATCGAGGATCCTCCGGGCGGCTCGCACTCGCCGCCCGGCCCCACCACGGGGTTTGGTGCGGTTGGTTAGGCGGCGTTCTCCTGTGGCTGGTTGTGGGTGGTCAGGGGCTGGTCGGTCATCGCTGCCCACAGGAACCCGGTGAGCTCGCGGGCGATCGCGATGTTCACGACGGTGGGGCGCTTGCCGTGCGTGGTGAGATGGCGGTAGCGGTGATGCAAGCGGATCTGTGCTTGCCAGGCGCGCTCGTCGGGCTGCGGACCCGATGCGGGGCGACGTGGGGCGTGACGGTAGTGCCAGGCGACCTCGACGAGGAGCCTGCGGGCGTGACGGTTGCCGGCCTTGGTGATGTGGCCGCGATGCTGCTGATCACCAGAGGAATACTCGCTCGGGGTGATACCCAGCCACGACGCCAGCTCCCGCGGGTGACTGAAGCGGGCGAAGTCCCCGATCTCAGCGATCAGCCCGAGCGCTGTCAACGTCGAGATGCCACGGAAACGGGTGAGGATCTGGGCCTGGCGTTGCCAGCGCTCGGAGGCCGCGATCTGCTCGAGCTGGGCATCGAGCGCGTCGAGCTGGCGTTCGATGCTGTCCAAATGGGTCAGCATCTGCTCGAGCGCGAGCTGCGCGAGCGGGTCATCCAGGCGCTGCCCGTCGATCCAGCGGCGGTGCTTGAGCGTGAACGTCGTCTTGCCATCACGATAGATCCGGCCGTGACGTAGCAGTGCCTTGAGCACACGGTGGCGCGCGGCGGTCCGCGCGCAGCGCAAGTCATCGCGGCAGCGCAGCAGGTCCCTGAGCCCCTCCGTCTCGGTGCTCGGTGCCATCACGTAGCGCAGCAGCCCGGCGCGCTGCAACTCCACGAGCTTCTTCGCGTCACGCCGGTCAGTCTTGATCCGGTCGCCAGCACGGACGGGGATCAGCGACGGCGCGACGACATCGCACGCGACCCCGATGCCGCTCAACAGTCGCCACAGCGCGAACCCGCCAGGCCCAGCCTCATAACACACAGACAGACCGTCTGGGTCGCCGAGACGCTCGATGAAGCGACGAATCGCCTTCTCGGTCGTCTCGATCCGAGATACCTCGGGCTTGCCGCCCACGGGCGGCAGCGTCGCTGCGACGATCGAGAACTTATGCACATCCAGGCTGACCCACAAACGCACATCAGTGGGCGCAATCGAAGCGGTAACGTCAGACATGGCTGGTCCTCCAAACAGGTCGTATGCGGTGACCGTCGCGGCCCCCAACACCCACGATTGTCAACCCACCACAAATACGACGCACGACGATCAGCCCCAAGCCTCCATACTGACTAACCGTGCTTGTAGCTGACACCTC
>DATBYJ010000019.1:0-13442 GCA_036513795.1 Solirubrobacteraceae bacterium
AGCCGCGGCTGCTCGATCAGCGCGAACACCGGTCCGCCAAGACCGCACGCACACAACACCGCACCCGGCAGGTCTACCCGGCGAGCGCCAGCCGCGCGGGGGGCCGCCCGCGGGATCGCGAGCATGATCAGCGCCACGCACGCCACCACGAACGGAACATTCATCAAAAAAATCCAACGCCACGACGCGATCGCCAAAAGCTCGCCGCCCGCCAGCGGTCCCAGCACCGCCGCGATCGCCCCCCACGCCGTCCAGCTACCGATCGCAGCACCCCGCTCATCTCCAGGAAATGTGTTCACGATCACCGCAAGCGAGCTCGGTACAAGCAGCGCCCCCGCCACCCCCTGCACCGCGCGTGCCGCCACCAACGCGCCGATCGAAGGCGCAAGCGCACACGCAAGCGAGGCCACGCCGAACCCCAACACGCCCAGCGCGAACACCCGCCGCTCACCGAACAGATCACCCAACGAGCCGCCGATCAAGATCAGCGACCCCAGCGTCAGCAGGTAGCCGTTCACCACCCACTGCTGCGCCGCCAGCCCTCCCCCCAACGCGCGCTGGATCGTCGGCAGCGCCACGTTCACCACCGTGCCGTCGAGCGTCACGATGCCCGAGCCCATGATGCACGCGATCAGCGTCAGGCGCTTTACGCGCGGCACAGCGCTGCGGGTCCAACTTGTGAGATCTCGGTGTAGCCGCTGAGCGCGAGCGTCAGATCAAACTCCGCCAGCAGGCAGCGCAGCACGTATTCGACCCCCGCCTGACCGTCGATTGCGAGGCCCCACATGTAGGGCCGCCCGAGGCACACGGCGTCGGCGCCGAGCGCCAGCGCCTTGAAGATGTCAGCACCGGTGCGGATGCCGCTGTCAAACAACAGCGGGAAGTCCCTGCCGACGACCTCGCGAACGGCTGGCAGCGCGTCGAGCGCACCGATCGAGCCATCGACCTGACGACCGCCGTGGTTAGAGACGATCAGCCCGTCCACCCCCGCATCCAGCGCGCGCCGGGCATCGTCGGCGCGGATGATCCCCTTGAGCACGATCGGCAGTTGTGTCTGCTCGCGCAGCCACGCCAGGTCGTTCCACGTCACCGTGGGGTTGGCGAACTGGTAGGCCCAGTGGCCGATCGCCGGTCCCGGAGCCTCCTCAGGGCTCTTCTCGAGCGCGCCACAGAACACCGGGTCGGAGAAGTAGTTGGCCACGCCCTCGCCTTTCAGAAACGGCAAATAAGCGTTCTGCAGGTCGCGCGGACGCCAGCCGAGCATCCACGTATCGAGCGTCACCACGATCGCTTCATAACCAGCGTCCGCGGCACGGGCGACGAAGCTCTGTGCGAGATCGCGGTCCTTGGGCCAATACAGCTGATACCAACGCGTTGCCGGGTGGGTGAGCTCCACAGCGTCGGCCACGTCCTCCATCGTGTGTGACGCGGCTGTGCTGAGGATGAACGGCAGTCCCATTGCGGCGGCCGCGCGACCGACCGCCAGCTCACCTTCGGGATGAACAATCGCCTGCACGCCCACCGGGGCGAGCATCACCGGCGCGGGCATGCTCGTGCCGAGCACCGTCGTTGAGAGGTCGCGCTGGGAGACATCGCGCAGCATCCGCGGCAGGATTTGCCAGCGCTCAAACCCACACAGGTTGGCCGCCATCGTCCGCTCCGCGCCCGCGCCACCCGCGACATAGCCGAATGCCTCTGGGCTGAGGATCTCGCGCGCGCGCTCTTCTAGCGCCACCGCCGTCAGCGGCTGCGCTGGAACCTGATCTGCAAGCCCGCCGGCGTAGATCTCGTACTGGAAGTTCGCGTATGGCTGCTCCTGCAGCACGGGGTCAGCGTCGCTCATGCATCAGACCCTAGCCGCGATCTGCCGGGAAGGTGTTTCGCGGTTTGTGTGTCTCTCTCTTAGCACGAGCCTTCTCGGGCAGTTCTTCATTGCCCTTGACGTGAGCTTGAGAAGCTGTTCAGGAGACGTTTCTCGTTGTGTGTATCTCTGAGGAGTAGTGATGGCAAGGACCGAGCACCCAATGACTCGCAGGCAGTTGCTTCGCTCCGCTGGCGTTGGCGTGGCCGGCTTGGCGCTCGCGGGCACCGTCGGCGAGATCGTCTCCGGCGCATTGGCCTCCTCACGTAGCAGCGCGCCGCCCCTCGCCCCACGTTGGCATTCGCGCCCCGATTTGCAAATCCCAACGCTGACGGTTACACGCAGCGAGCACGGCGTCTCGAATGACCCGATCTTCCTCGCGCCATACAACGCTCCCAATGGCCAGGCAGGCGCGGTGATTGTGGACAACAGCGGCGAGCCGATCTGGGAGAACCCGCTGGCGGGCAAGGTTACGACCAACTTCCGCGTGCAGAGCTATCGCGGTAGCCCTGTGCTGACGTGGTGGGAGGGCGACATCGAACTCGGTCACGGCGTGGGCGAATACGTGATCGCCGACTCCAGCTACCAGACCGTCCGTCGCGTGCAGGCAGCCCGCGGCCTACGCGGCGACCTGCACGAGTTCGTGATCACCCCCCGCGACACGGCGCTGCTGACGAGCTACGTGGTCACGGGCGCCGACCTCTCCTCGGTGGGTGGCCCGCGCAAGGGCACGATCCAGGACGCGATCTTCCAGGAGATCGACCTCGCAAACGGCGACGTGCTGGTGGAGTGGTACAGCCTCGATCACATCCCGCTGGAGGAGTCCTACGCCCCCGTGGAAGCTGCCAACTGGGACTTCTTCCACATCAACTCGGTGGACCTGGACGACGACGGCAACCTGCTGGTGTCCGGACGCAGTACCCACACGATTTACAAGATCGACAGGCAGGGCAAGATCGTCTGGCGGCTGGGCGGCAAGCACAGCGACTTCAGCATCGGCGCGGGCGCCAACTTCGCCTGGCAGCACCACGCCCGTCGCCAGCGTGACGGCACGATCACGGTGTTCGACAACGGCGCCACGCCGGCCGTCGAGCGACTCTCTCGCGGGCTGATCCTGGACGTCGATGAGCCGACGATGACGGCCACGCTGCTCAAGCAGTACACCCATCCGGGGATCCTCGCCGGCAGCCAGGGCAGCGTGCAGCTCTTGGCAAACGAAAACGTGTTCGTCGGCTGGGGCGAAATCCCCCGCGTGAGCGAGTTCGACTACTCCGGAAGGATGGTCTTTGACGCGGTGCTCGGCAAGACGTACGAGTGCTACCGCGCCTTCCGCCTGCCGTGGACGGGATCTCCCGCCGAGGCACCGGCGCTTGCTCTCGCAGGCAGCGGACGCGGGCTGACGGCTTATGCGAGCTGGAACGGTGCGACTGAGGTGGCGAACTGGCGGCTACTCGCGGGCGCGAGCGAGGACGAGCTCCGCGCCGTGGCAAGCACCCGCGCACATGGCTTTGAGAGCGCGCTGCGCGCTAGCTCGGCCGGGCCCTGTTTCGCCACGCAGGCGCTCGACCGCTGGGGAAACACGCTGGGTCAATCGCGCGTGGTGACGCTCAACAGCTGAACGAGCGCCGGAGCGCTCAGCCGAGCACAAGCTCAGCAGCGCTGCGCAGCGTGGCTGCGTCGCCAGTGATCAGCAGCGTGGTGACAACCGACTCGCGCCACTTTTGCAGATCGTCGCGGATCTTCTCGCGCGGGCCGATCAGCGATAGCTCTTCGATCAGCTTCGTGGGAATCTTCGCGCCCGCCTCGTCCTTCTTGCCGCTCAGGTACAGCTCCTGAATTTCGTCCACCTCGCGCTCGTAGCCCATGCGGATGGGCACGTTCGCATGGAAGTTGGCGCCTTTGGCGCCCATGCCGCCGAAATAAAGCGCATAGAAGGGCCGCAGCGCATCGGCTGTCCCCTCGACGTCGTCAGTGACGATCAGCGGCACGGTCGCGCAAACCTCGAAGTCGGCGGCGCTGCGCCGCGCTCCCGCGCGCGCCCAGCCCTCCTGTAGGGATGGCTTGTAGAGCTCGTCGTACACGCTCGGCGAGAACAGCATCGCCAGCCAGCCGTCGCACAACTCGGCGCACAGGGCGATGTTCTTGGGCCCCTCGGCGCCGAGGTAGATGGGGATGTCCTCACGTAGAGGATGAATCGATGACTTCAGCGGCTTTCCCAAGCCCGTGCCCTCGGGCAACGGCAGCGGGTAATGCGGTCCGGGCGCTTCCAGGCGCCCCTGGCGCGCCCACACGTTGCGCAGGATGGCGATGTACTCGCGGGTGCGCGCAAGCGGCTTGGCGAACGGCATCCCATACCAGCCCTCCACGACCTGCGGGCCGGAGACGCCCAGGCCGAGGATGAAGCGGCCGCTTGACAAGTGGTCCATCGTCATCGCCGCCATCGCGGTGGCAGCGGGCTGACGTGCGGACATCTGCACGATTGCCGTGCCCAGCTTGATGCGCTCGGTGGAGGCGCCCCACCAGGCCAGCGGCGTGAGGCAGTCTGAGCCGTACGCCTCAGCGGTCCAGATCGAGTCGAAGCCGAGACGCTCCGCCTCCGCGACGGACTCGGTCACACCGGGTGGCGGGCCGCCGGGTGGGTGGGTCCAATACCCCATGTTCAGGCCCAGCTTCAGATCTCCTGCCATGCTCGCGAGACTACACGCCCACGAGCGCGAGTGTGAAGCCGTCGTAGCCCTTGATGCCAACGGTCTGGATGGTGGTGGCGCTGACTCGATGCCCGCCGACCCCACGGGAGAGCAGCTCGTGGAACCGGCGCATGCCGAGCACGCCCGGGTCTTGACTTTCGGCGTCGGCGAGGGCGCCGTCGCGCACGACGTTGTCGGTGACGATCACGCTGCCGGGCCGCGATAGCTCGAGCGCGAGCTGGAAGTAATCGGGGGTGCCCGGCTTGTCCGCGTCGATGAACGTCAAGTCGAATGGCCCCGCGCCCTCGTCGATCAGCTCACGGAGGCTGTCGAGTGCGGGTCCAACCCGGATCTCGACCAGACCGGCAAGGCCAGCCCGTTGGACGTTCGCGTGGGCGACCTTCGCGTAGCTCGGCTCTAGCTCCAGGGAGATGAGGCTGCCGTTATCTGTTAGCGCGGTGGCCAGCCAGATGGTGCTGTATCCGCCGAGCGTGCCGATCTCGAGGATGCGCCTGGCTCCGCGGATGCGCGCGATCAGATGCAGCAGCTTGCCCTGAGGGGGCGACAGCGCGATCGCTGGCAGCCCCGCGGCTTCGCTGGCCTGGAGGGCGGCCTGAGGGGCCGAGTCCTCACCGATAAGTAGCGCGGCGACATAGTCATCGACGGCATCCCATTGCTCGTGGCTCACTGCTCCCCCGCTCCCCGCACAGCGGCGCTCATCAGCGCGAGCGGCACCGCCAGTCCCGCGGAGCGGCGTACACTGGCGATGCGACGGCCGGGCTGAACCGCCTTGCGCACCTCACTGATGTTTCCCTCAAGCAGCTCAGCGCAGCGATCCAGATCCTCGACTTGCAGCGCAAGCCCCCAGAAGCGCACGGGGTGATCGTGCCCACCGGCGCGCTCGATGACCTCAGCTGGCTCCTGGATCAGCTCGAGGATCTCGTGACCGAGACGGAAGAACGCCTGGCGCGGAGCACCACCCGGGGTTGGCTCCTCGCGCACCCGGCGCAGATCCAACCCGGCGGCCTGCATGGCAGCGACGCTGCGGTCAAGCTCAGGCGAGGCCGCCACGATGTGATCGATCGCGACAACGCCGTTGGGGTGCACTGGAGCGGGTTGCGGGATTGGTTTATGGGAGATCGTCGTGGGCAACCCGTCGAGGTTCTCGCTCACGAGCTCACGCAGAGACCAGGCGCGGATTCCGGGTGGGCCAGGTGTGTCCTGGGGGTCGAGGAAGCCAAGCACGACGCTACCGATCTGACAGCACCCATCGTGGATGTCGAAGCCAAGCGCCGCCCAGCGAGCGGGGTCGTCGGCGAGCATCAGCTGATCGATTGTGGTTGCGGGCATGATCGGATGAGCTTCTGTGCTGTTGGACACTTTTTTTGCGCCGCTGAACGCTCGCTCGGCCGGGTAGCGGGCGTCAGGCGCGATAAAACGGACAGGCGTGAACGCTACACCGGCAACGAGCAGCAATGCCAGCGCGGCGGACGGCGCGCACCCGCAGCTGAGCGACCGCCGCAAGACGGCGATCCTCGCCATCTGCTGCATGAGCCTGCTGATCGTGGCGATGGACAACACGATCGTGAACGTCGCGCTGCCCTCGATTCGCCGCGATCTGCATGCGTCGGTATCGGGGCTGCAATGGACGATCGACGCGTATGTGCTCGTGATCGCGAGCCTGCTGCTGCTGTCGGGCTCGACCGCCGATCGCCTGGGACGCAAGCGCATCTTTCAGCTCGGACTGACTCTGTTCGTGCTCGGCTCGTTGCTGTGCAGCCTGGCTCCCACCCTCGGCTGGCTGATCGCCGCACGGGCGCTGCAGGGCGTCGGCGGCTCGATGCTCAATCCAGTGGCAATGTCGATCATCACGAACGTGTTCACCCACCCGCGCGAACGCGCCCGCGCGATCGGCGCGTGGGGAGCGGTGGTGGGCGTCAGCCTGGCCCTGGGGCCGATCGTCGGTGGCGCGCTGACGGAGAGCGTGGGTTGGCGGGCGATCTTCTGGATCAACATCCCGATCGGGCTGGCGGCGGTGGCGCTGACAGCGCTGTACGTGCCCGAGTCGCGCGCGGCGCGGGCCCGGCGCATCGACCCTGTCGGCCAAGCGCTCGTGTTCATCACACTGGCATCGCTGACGTACGCGATCATCGAGGGCCCAGGCGCCGGCTGGTCCTCGACACAGACCATCGGCACGTTCGCACTGGCTGCCGTGGCGCTAATGAGCTTCGTGCTCTATGAGCCACGACGAGCCGATCCACTGATCGAGCTGCGCTTCTTCCGCAGCGCGCCGTTCTCGGGCGCGACGGTGATCGCGGTGAGCGCATTTGCGGGATTCATCGGCTTCCTGTTCGTCAACACCCTGTATCTGCAGGACGTGCGCGGGTACTCGCCGCTCGATGCGGGGCTGTGCACGCTGCCGCTGGCGGTGGCGGCGCTGGTGTGCAGCCCGCTGTCGGCGCGTCTGTTGAGCAACCGCGGGCCGCGGCTGCCGCTGTTCATCGCTGGCGGCTGCATGGCGGCGAGCGGGCTGGCGATGACCACGCTCACGGCGTCGACCTCGTTGACGCAACTGCTGATCGTGTACGCGGTGTTCGGCGTTGGCTTCGGGTTCGTGAACCCGCCGATCACGTTCACGGCCGTGTCGGGCATGCCGAACAGCCAGGCGGGCGTGGCCGCCGCGGTGGCATCCACCAGCCGCCAGGTCGGCCAGGCTCTGGGCGTGGCGGTGATAGGGACGATCGTTGGCGCTGCGGTGGGCGGCAGTGTCAGCGTGCACCTGGCCAGTGCCAGCCACCCCGCGTGGTGGGTGGTGGTGGGCTGCGGCGCGAGCGTGTTCGCGATGGGCGCCGCCTCGACGGGACGCTGGGCGCGAGAGACGGCGCGCCGCTGCGCCGAGCAACTCGAGCGCGAGCAAAAAGAAACGTCACAACCACTACAGCCGGCATGAGCGCTCGCAGCGAACCCCGATAGTCCTCTGTCATGACACTACGCTGTAGGCGATGAGCGACAAACGTCAATCGAGCCTGCCAGCACGGCACTCCCGCGCATACGTGTGGCTGCTGGTTGGCATCCGCTACGTGCTGCCAGTGGTGGTTACGCTCTGCGGCCTGGTGTTCATGGCGCTCGGCGGCGAAACCGACCTAGAGGGCGGCGCAAGCCTCGTCAGTGCCGGCCTTGCGATCTACTTCCTGAACTGGCTTTATCGCATCGGCGTACAGGGAGATCGCGAGCGCGATAGCGAGGAAGCCGCCCGCGAGCATTTCGCGCGTCACGGCCGCTGGCCGAGCTGAGCGGGGGTATGACAGTTGCGCATATGAGTGGCCGGCGGTTTCTCCATCCGTCGAAGGTATTGGCGCAACGAGCGCGAGAGAATTCCTAGGTGAGCTCAGGAGTCCAGACACCAGCGGCCGGTTCATATCGCCCGCAGGCACCGTTCTGGGATGAGCTGTTCGAAGCGGACGGCACGCCGCGCCCGACCGCGCGCGCACTGGTGGAGGAGCTCAGGCGCCTCGGCCCTGAGGGCCTGACCGAGGCGGGGCGCCGCCGCGACGCGATCTTCATGCAACAGGGGATCACGTTCGAGACTAGCGGCGGCGGCGGGCCAACGCACGAACGACCGTTTCCGCTGGACCTAGTGCCGCGGGTGCTGAGCGGCCAGGAATGGCGTGACATCAAGCGCGGCCTGGCGCAGCGGATCCGCGCGCTGAACCATTTCGTGGACGACGTTTACCATGCCCGCGAGATCGTGCGCGAGGGCATCGTGCCGTGGCGGCTGGTGGCGTCGCGCTCGCACTTCGCGCGGGCGGTGCACGGCATCCGTCCACCGGGGGGCGTGTACACGCACGTGGCCGGATGCGACCTCGTGCGCCACTCGGATGGCACGTGGAAGGTGATCGAGGACAACGTGCGCATCCCCTCTGGCATTTCCTATGTGCTGGAGAATCGCGCGGCGATGGCGCGTCTTGTGCCGGAGCTGTTCGCCTCCTACCGCGTCCGCCCGGTGGATCACTATCCGCAGCTGTTGCTACATGCGCTGCGCTCGGTGGCGCCGTCGGCGGAGAGCGAGGCGACGGTCGTGGTGTGGACCCCTGGGCCGGCGAACCCGGCGTATTTCGAGCACGCGTTTCTTGCACGGCAGATGGGCGTGGAGTTGGTGGAGGCGTCCGATCTGGTGGTGCGCGACGACGTGCTTTACATGCGCACGACGCGGGGCCTCGAGCGCGCGCACGCGGTGTACCGCCGCCTGGACGATGACTTCGTCGATCCGCTTGAGTTCCGCGGCGATTCGCTGCTGGGCGTGCCCGGTCTCGTGCGTGCCTACCGCGCCGGCAGCGTTGCGATCGCTAACGCGTTCGGCACGGGGGTGGCGGACGACAAGGCGATCTACTACTTCGTGCCGGAGATGATCCGCTTCTACCTGGGCGAGGAGCCAATCCTTGAAAACGTCAAGACGTATCTGCTGACTGACCCGGAAGTGCGCGAGTACGTGCTCGAGCACCTCGATCAGCTGGTGGTCAAGCCGACGGGCGAGTCAGGCGGGCGCGGGGTGATGATCGGCCCGCATGCAGACGAGGTGGAAATCCAGAAAATGCGGCGGGTGATCGCGACACACCCTGAGCGGTGGATCGCCCAGGACGTGGTGCGACTGTCGACGGTGCCGACGGTGGGGCCCGACGCGGTGCTACAGCCACGGCACGTGGATCTGCGCCCGTTCGCGGTCTTTGGCGAGCGCATCGACATCGTTCCGGGAGGGCTCACGCGGGTGGCGCTGGATGACGGCTCGCTGATCGTCAACTCCTCACGCGGCGGCGGCTCGAAGGACACGTGGGTGCTCGAGGACGGCGACGACGCCGATCGCGCAGGCCCGCCGATCGCCGACACCCAGCCGCCGGCGCTACCCGACTTGCGCTACGGCGCATGGACGGGCCAGCAGCAACAGCAACAACAGCAACGTGTCCCTCAGCCGACTGGGCGCCCTCCCCATCCCGCGAGCTGATGCTCGCGCGGATCGCACACGAGCTCTACTGGCTGGGGCGCAACCTGGCGCGGGCGGAGTTCACGGCGCGCGCAGTTGAGGCGGTCTTCCAGGCCGAGCTGCAAGGAACCTCGGAGAACAGGCCCGGTGTCAGCTTCGGCTCGGGCGGCCTGCTGGCGATGTTCGGCGACGTGATCGAGGACAGCGACCGTCCGCGTAACAGCCAGGCGCTCGGCCAGCTAACGCTCGACGCCGAGCGCCCGGGCTCGATGATCGCGAGCATCGAGCGCGCGCGGGAGGGCGCCCGCACCGTGCGCGATGTGATCAGCGCGGAGATGTGGGAGGCGATCAACACGACGGCACTGGGACTGCGGGGCGGCGGCCAGCCGGGCTGGGCGGCGCCCGCGGGGCCGTATCTGGCCTCGCAGTACGTCAAGGAGCGCACGGCGCTGATCTGGGGGGTGGCCAACCGCTCGATGCTGCGCGACGAGGCGAAGTGCTTCCTGGACGCGGGCGGTCTGATCGAGATCTCAGACATGGTGCTGCGGATGCTGCACGTGGCGATGCCGACCACCGCCTACGGCGGTGGTGCCCGCGACGCGGCGCCGGCTGACGGCACCGCTCTGATCCTGCTGCAGGCGGTGGGTGGCTTTCACGCGTATCTGCGGGCGGTCACGGCGCCGCCAAACGCGCACCCGGTGGCGCGCTTCCTGTTGTTCGAGCGCGCGTATCCCGACAGCGTGGCCGCGTGTGTGGACTCGCTGCATGAGGTGTTCACGACCGCGGATGCGGGTCCGCGCAACTCCAAGCCGGTGCTGCGCGTGAGCCGACTGGCGGCCGACCTAGACTTCCAGCGCCGCGCGCTTCCAGACGGCGCGGAGCTGACCGGAATATGCAAACAGACCCAACAGGAGCTCTCCCGCATCGACCAGGACGTCGCCGAGCGCTACTTCGCGGGCGCGGCGGCGGCTGGCTTGAGGAGGTGAGCTGGGCGTGCACTTCGCGATCCGCTTCCTGACGGAGTACCGCTACGACGTGCCGGTAACGGACAACCTGAACGCGTTGCGCGTGCGCCCAGCTACGACCTCGACGCAGCGCTGCGATGAGTTCCACACGCGGATCGAGCCCGAGGCGCGGGTCAGCCGCCATCTCGACTACTTCGGCACGGAGGTGCTCGAGTTCGGCATCCCCACGAGCCACGAGCAACTGACGATCGATGTGCGCGCACGCGTGGTGACCTCAGCGCCGCCGGAGCCGCCGGACGGCTCCTGGGAGAGCTTGCTCACGGCCTCCTACGTCGACGCGGCGGGCGAGTTCGCGCTGCCGTGGCAAGACCAACCCATGATCGCCGGCTTGGAGAGCCTGGACGAAGGACTGGACGCGGATAGCCCGCTGGAGACGCTGGAACAGCTGTGCGAGATGATCCCCGACCGCTTTGAATACCGGCCGGGCGCGACCTATGTGGGCTCGAGCATCCGCGATCTGCTCGATGTCGGCGCGGGCGTGTGCCAGGACTTCGTGCACCTCTCGCTGGTGCTGCTGCGTCGTCGCGGCATCGCCGCACGCTACGTATCGGGCTATCTGTGGGCTGCCCCGGAGGATCACGGCACGGATTCGGTGGAGGTCGACACGCATGCGTGGCTGGAGGCGCTCTTGCCTGGTAGCAACGGTCGCGGCGAGCCAGTGTGGGTGAGCGCCGACCCCACTAACCGCCGCCTGGCGGGCGAGACGCACGTGAAGATCGGCCACGGCCGCTTCTACGCGGATGTGCCTCCGGTGAAGGGCCTATACATGGGCGGCGCGCACTCGGAGCTGACAGCCGCGGTGACGATGTCGCGGCTTGACCCGCAGACGAGCGCACGCGCCTGACGCAGCGCTCAAGCTGACGCCACCGGCGCACGGGGCGGCAGGACCGTCGTTGCAGGTACTGCTCAGCCGCCGGCCAGCGGCGCGACGTAGCGCAGGAAAGGCTCGATCTGCAGGCCGTGTCCGGTTGCGCGCTCGAGCAGCGGAATCGTGTCGAGACGTCGTCCGTAGCAATGGACATGCGCGGCAAGCCACTGCTGGATCGGTGCGACTTCGCCGCGGCGCAGGTCCTCCTCGCGCGGCCCAAGCTCGGCCTGCAGCGCCTCCCACAGCTGGGCGGCGATCAGGCAGCCGAGCGCGTAGCTTGGGAAGTAACCGAAGCTGCCAGCGCCCCAATGCACGTCCTGTAGACAGCCGAGCGCATCAGATGGAACCTCGACGCCGAGCAACCGGCGCATACCGTCGTTCCACGCGGCGGGCAAGTCTGGGACTGCAAGCTCGCCGTGGATGAGCGCGAGCTCGAGCTCGAAACGCAGGATGATGTGCAGCGGGTAGGTGAGCGGGTCGGCGGAGACGCGGACCGCCGATGGCTCGACACCAACCAGGGCCGCATGTAGCTCGGCGGCGTCGATTGCAAACCCGCCCCCCGCGAGCTCAGCCGCCAATAGCTCGGCGAAAGCGGGGTTGCGCGCGACGTGGTTCTCCCACAGCTTGCTCTGGGACTCGTGCATCGACATGGAGGTGCCGGTGCCGAGGTTGGTGCGTTCGAGCGCTTGGTCGGTCTGGCGCTCGTAGAGAGCATGACCGTACTCGTGCAGCGAGCTGAGCAACGACTCGGCATTGCCGTCGTTGTAGCGAGTGGTCACGCGTGTGTCACGGCGCCCGAGCCAGGCGGTGAACGGGTGCGCTGAGACATCCACCCGCCAGCTGTGTTGCTCGACGCCGAGCCGCCGCAAGGTGCCGGTGACCGCAGCCTGTTGCGCGCTCACTGGCACCTCGAGCGTACGCGGCGGCGAATGCCGATGCGCACCTGCAATCAGCGGCGTGAGCGATTCGGCAAGCGCGGCGAACACACGGCGCAGCTCGTCGCTTCGTAGGCCGAAGTCGTAATCGCCGAGTAGCGCGTCGTAGGCGCTCTCCCCCTCGCCGGCAACCGCTTCACCGTAAACGCGGGCAAGCTCGACGTTGCGCTGCAGCGCGGGCATGAAGGCGCTGAAGTCATCGTTCTCACGCGCTGCCTGCCAGCTCTCCTGGCCCGCGGCACTCGCGCTGGCGATCTCGCCAGCAAGCTCGTCTGGCACACAGCGCGCGCGCTGCCAGTCGCGGCGCGCGATGCGAACGATGTCGCTGTCGATCTCGCCAAGTGTGCTCCCGTCGAGCTCGTCCAACCAGCCGCCGATCTCCTCGGCGGTGGCGCGCTCGTGCGTGATTCTCGCGAGCGTGCCCTGTTGCTTTGCCCTGCCGCCGCCGCCGTCCTGGGGCATCATCACGAGTTGATCCCAGCCGAGCAGCATCTCCAGGTGGTTCAAATCTGCGAGTTCGGCCATGCGGTTACGCAACTTCTCCAGGGCGGGCACCAGCTAGACGCTAGCTGGATCACCCAACACGGCGCGGCTCCCTGCATGGGCCGAACTCCGGCATCGGCGGTTGGCGCCGCGGTCGGCGCCGCGAGCTGGACTACCGTCTCCCCCATGGATGACGCCACCTTTGTTCCCGCGGCGGGACGGCGCGGGCTGACCTCGCTGTATGACCCGGTGGTCGCCTTGACGATGCGCGAGCGGGTCTTTCGCTCGCGACTGGTTGCCCAAGTAGCAGCCGGAAGCACCGCTGCGGTGCTCGAGATCGGATGTGGCACGGGCAGTCTGACCACACGCCTCGCAGAGGCACTCCCCACCGCGTCGATCACAGGATTGGACCCCGACGCAGCGGTGCTAGCTCGCGCGCACGCGAAGGATCAGGCACATCAGATCACTTGGCTGAACGGCACGGCGGTCGATTTACCCCTGCCAGATCAATCGGTCGATCGTGTGGTGGCCTCACTGGTGCTGCATCACTTGACAGATGCCGAGAAGCAGCGAGCGCTTGCCGAGGCACACCGTGTGCTGCGTCC
>DATBYJ010000020.1:0-18282 GCA_036513795.1 Solirubrobacteraceae bacterium
CCAAGCGCACGCGATCGGCGAGCGTCAGCTCCGGCGGCTCCCACTCGTCGACCACCAGGAACGCCCCGTCGAGATCGTCCACCGCCAGCGAGCCGTCCACATAGGCGCGCCCGAGCCCCAGCGTTCCCGGCGCCGAGAGGAAGTGGGCGAGCGCCGTCGGACGGCGCACGAAGAACGTCGGCGCCTCACCTTCAGTCGCCGGGACCGCGTTTCCGTCCCAGAAGCGCACGTGGAAGGGACGTGACGGAAACACTCGCTGTAGTTCATTGCCAAGCGGGCGGCTGGCGGTGAGTAGCGCCACGCCCTAGATTTAACACATTCGCGCTAGCCCTTGAAGCTCGAGCGCCCAAAGTCTCCGAACGGCTCATCGCGCTCGCGCACAGCCTCGCGGAATCCCGCCTGGGCCGCGCGCTGCTGGAAGGCATAGCCCTCCGCGGTGTGACGCGTGATGCCATCGAACACCGTCCCCAATATCTGCGTCGCGTGCAGCCCCTGTGAATAAAGCGTCTGGTTGACCAACAGCTTCATCAGCATCAGCTGGTTCACAGGCATCTGCGCGATCCGCCGCACCAACACCTCGGTGCGCTCCACCAGCTCATCCGCCGGCGGCGCCTCGATCGCGAGGCCCCACTCGAGCGCCTCCCTGCCCGACAGCGAGTCGCCGGTGAACAGCAGGCGCTTGGCGCGCTGCACCCCCACGCGATGTGCCCACAGCGCGGTCGTCGGCGAGCCCCACACGCGCGCTGGCGGATACCCGATCTTGGCGTCCTCCGCGATCACCAGCAGATCCGAGCACAGCGCCATGTCAGTGCCGCCCGCCACGCAGAACCCATGCACGCGACACACAACCGGCTTGCCACAGTGAAACAGGCTCATGAAGCCCTGGACATTGCGGTTCATCATCGCGTAGTCGACCATCGGATCCCACGTCTCGCGTGGATCGTGATTGGCCGCGATCCGCGCCGGATCGAGCGGCGAGGCGCTCGGCACATCCGCTGCAGCGGATGACTCCGCGCCCATCCCCTCCGCGCTCTCCACCAGGTCATAGCCACCGCAGAAGCCTGGACCGTTGCCAGCAAGCAGCATCACATGCACCGCCGGATCCAGGTCAGCGCGCTCGACACACGCGACCAGCTCCTCGATCAGCCGGCGCGTAATCCCATTGCCTCGCTCCGGCCGATCGAGCGTGATCCTGGCCACCCTGTCGCTGACCTCGTAAGCGACGACTGGCCCCGTGCTCATCGCCTCGCACTCTACCCTTCGACTAGCCTGCGTGTATGCATATCTTTGGCCGCGACAAGACCGCAATGGTGGAGCCCACAGCGGCGCTCCCAGGACGCGAACAGGAGATGGCGGTCCCTGAGCGCCACGAGGTGCTCGGCACGCCGCTGAAGGGACCCTTCCCCGACGGTGTCCAGACGGCGATCTTCGGCATGGGCTGCTTCTGGGGCGCCGAGCGGATCTTCTGGGAAGCCCCCGGCGTCTACACAACCGCCGTGGGCTACGCCGGTGGGACGACGCCCAACCCCACCTATGAGGAGGTGTGCAGCGGTCGCACCGGCCACTCCGAGGTCGTGCTCGTCGCCTTCGATCAGACCAAGACCAGCTATCAGGAGATGCTGAGGCTGTTCTGGGAGGGGCACGATCCCACCCAGGGCATGCGCCAGGGCAACGACGTCGGTACCCAGTACCGCTCGCTGATCGGCTGCGATGGGCCGGCTCAGCTCGCAGCGGCCGAGGCATCCATGAGCGCCTACCAGCAGATGCTCTCCGCGGCCGGTCACGACACCATCACCACCGAGCTCATCCCAATCGACCCGCAGCACCCCTTCTACTACGCCGAGGCCTACCACCAGCAGTATCTGGCCAAGAACCCCGGCGGCTATTGCGGGCTAGGCGGCACGGGCGTCTCCTGCCCCATCGGCATCGCCACCTGACAGGCGCCGCGCACGGCCGGCGCGATCCGATCGCCCATACGCACGCGCATGCACCGTCGCCCTACGAAGACCAGTGGCCCCGCCGAAGCGGGGCCACCAGACCGTCCTCGAGCCCGAGGCGGGCGCGTCCGTGGGGAGGACGCGCCCGTTCCCGAGAGAGCTTCTCCCTAAGACGCTCCAGCGCCGGCGGGAGCCGGCTGCCACGCCGGCGGGTGTGAGCCACCGAGCGTAGGCACGTCCGAGGGGTACACCTCGTTGCCGTGGATCGCGTGATCGCCGATCTCCAGCTCCTCGTCGCTGAGCCGTAGCGGTATCACCAACCCGATCACCTTGAGGATGATGTACGTGGCTATCGCCGTGTACGCGATCACCCAGGCGGCTGTCTCCGCCTGCCAGCGCAACAGCGACCAGCCCCCTCCGAGGAATAGCCCCGTTTTGCCAGGTAGGTTGCTCGCGCCACCCACGCCGATGTACTCGACAATCGCCGGGTCGGCCAACAGCCCGACCAGCAGACCACCGCACAGGCCGGCAATGCCGTGGGTGTAGATCACCCCCAGCGTGTCGTCCACGCTCCTGAACATCGGCGCTCGACTGAGGTAGCGGATCGCGAACCACACGATCGTCGCCTCGACCACGCCCACGACGATCGCTCCCCACCCGTTGACGAAACCAGCGGATGGCGTGATTCCCACCAACCCGGTGATCATGCCGTTGACGGCACCGATCATCGACGGCTTGTCGCGGAAGATGTAGTCCCACGCGATCCACACCATCATCGACACCGCGGTGGCGAGGTTGGTGTTGAGCACCGCCGCCGAGGCGTCAGCACCGGCGTAGTAGGAGTCCCCACCGTTGAAGCCGTTCCAACCGAGCCACAGCAGACCAGCACCAACCGCCAGCATCAGCAGGTTGTTCGGCGCATCGATCTCACGATCTCGTTGCAACCTTGGCCCGATCACCGCCGCAAACACGAACCCTGACACTCCAGCTGCCAAGTGGATCACGTAACCACCGGAGTAGTCCAGCGCACCGTGCGCCGCGAAGTAGCCACCGCCCCAGATCAGGAACGCGTTGACCGCGTACACAAACGTGATCCAAAGAGCCACGTACGGGATCCAGGCCTTGAAGTTGACCCGGCCCAGCACCGAGCCCAACGCCAGAATCGGCGTGATCGCGGCGAACACGAACTGGAAATACACCAGCGATGCCTCAGGGAAGTGGAACGGCGGGCCTTCCGTCACCGACGGAATCAGTGCCTGAGCCTCCTCACCGGTGTGGCTCAGCACGCTGCCCGGCTTGCCCAGGAACGTCCCGAAGAACGAATGCGCCCCGAAAAAGCCACCGCCCGAATGAGCGATCGATTCGCCGAAGCCCATCTTGAACGCCCATAGGCACCATACGATGAGCGTCACGCAGAACGCCACGAACGTGAGCATCATCGCGTTGACCGACCAGCGCTTCTGCATAACACCGCCGTACAGAACCGCCAAGCCCGGCAGGCTCATCAGCCCGACGAACGTAGCAGCGGTCATCTGCCATGCGTTGTCCCCCGCGTTCA
This sequence comes from Solirubrobacteraceae bacterium, assembly GCA_036513795.1. Lineage (GTDB taxonomy): Bacteria > Actinomycetota > Thermoleophilia > Solirubrobacterales > Solirubrobacteraceae > Palsa-744. Next base: position 3,496 of record DATBYJ010000020.1, read on the forward strand.
GCCAACTTGGGTATGACAGCCAGGTCATGTGCCTCCGTTCCTACAGTTGTTTGCCGATAAGCGCCGGCCCCATGCAGCACGGACGTCGCTCACCGATGACAGTCCCGGTATGAAATCCGGGACGCGTGAAACGGGGTAGGGCCATCGTGGCCAACACTTGACGCAGGCGTTTCGACATTTGTCTAGACGGCCCTCAGAAGGGCCTCTACCGGCCCATTTCACTCCCCAGGCGGAGACTCAGCGAAACGGAAAGCCGGCCCTACGACATGAGGCCGCCAGCGCGTCTTCGACGTGTTTGAATGCGTCCGGTGAGGCACAGACGCGTCTCGCCTGCGCACCGCATGCGTGCTCGGTCGCACCACCCAAAGTCGAAGCGAAAGTGACTTCGATGCAGTCTTTGCGGCCGGGGCCACCGCTTTTCACCGCATAGGCGCCCAGGCCCACCACCAGCAGCGCAACGCACACGAGCATCGCAATCACCACAGCGCGCTCGCGTCTACCCCAGCGCAGCGGCTCAGACAGCCGCTTGGACTGATCCATCATGATCATGGCCGTCTCAGCCTATCTGGCTATGACTGTGCTGGAGCGTCTGAATCGCCGGCGCCAGGCTTGAACGACAGCGCCGCCGAGTTGATGCAGTAGCGCTGAGCATCCGGTCCCGGCCCGTCGTCGAAGACGTGGCCCAGATGTCCGCCACAGTTGCGGCAGAGAACCTCAGTGCGCTTCATGAACAGGCTGTTGTCCGGGCGCAGCTCCACCGCCTCCGCGACCGCCGGCTCGGTAAAGCTCGGCCAGCCGGTGCCGGAGTCGAACTTCGTGTCCGCGCTGAACAGCATCGCCGAGCAGGCCGCGCAGCGATAGTCCCCTGACTCCTTGTTGTAGACGTACTCGCCCGTGAACGGGGCCTCCGTCCCAGCCTTGCGCAACACGTCGTACTGAGCCGGCGTCAGCTCCTGACGCCACTGCTCGTGGCTCTTGACCACCTTCGGCTCACTCGCTGCCATGACCTCCAGTTCTAGCAGCCCGCCACGCGGTTCCAGCGTGCGACCAGCCCTCCTCACAGCGGGTCGCTGCGAGGTTCCAAACCCCCACCCCGACGCCTGCTATGTTGATCTTTACGTTCACGTCAGATTCCAATTTGGAAGGCACGCCGCGATGACCGTCGCCCCCCCACAGACACGCTCGCCCGCGACGCCCACATCACGTTTCGGCGTATCCGCCGGCCACGAGCACTACAAGTGGTGGGCCCTGTCTTGCACGAGCCTGGGGATGCTGCTCGCGGCGACCAACTCGGGCACGCTGATCATCGCGCTGCCCGACCTCGAGCGCTCGCTGCACACCAGCCTGCTCGCGCTCGTGTGGGTGATCCTCGCCTACCTGATCGCCGCCACCGTGCTGGTGCTGATGGCAGGACGGCTGAGCGATCTGTTCGGGCGCAAGCGCGCCTACGTGGGCGGCTTCGTCGCCTTCGCGCTCGCATCCCTCGGCGCCGGCTTCTCGCCCGATGCGAACGTGCTGATCGTCTGGCGCGTGCTGCAGGGGATCGGCTCCGCGTTTCTGTTCGCAAACGCCGCCGCCCTCGTCACCGACGCGTTCCCCAAGGAGCAGCTCGGCCTGGCGATGGGCGCCAACACGATGATCGCCGCGATCGGGCTCGTGCTCGGCCCCGTGCTCGGCGGTGCGCTCGTGTCGATCTCCTGGCACTGGGTGTTCTGGTTCAACGTTCCCTTTGCCCTCGCCGGCGCGAGTTGGGGCGCACTCGTCCTTCGCGAGCTCGCCAAACCGGACTCCGTGCGCGGCTATGACGTGCTCGGCACGTGCACGTTCGTGGTTGGGCTCACGGGGCTCGTGCTCGGCGTCTCCCGTGGCGGCATCAGCGGCTGGAATGACACGATCGTGATCGTCAGCCTCGCCGCCGCCGTCGTGCTGCTGCCGCTGTGGGTGCTGATCGAGCGCCGCTCACGCGCCCCCATGCTCGACCTCGAGATCTTCCGCAACCGCCTGTTCGCCGCCGCCAGCGCCGCCGCGTTCATCAACGGCCTGGCACGGTTTGCGCTGATGTTCCTGTTCGTCTTCTACTTCCAAGGCGCGCAGGGCGACTCGCCGATCAATGCCGGCATCAAGCTGATCCCACTCGCCCTCGGCATGCTCATCGCCTCGCCCATCGCCGGCGTCTACGCCGACCGCCACGGCTCACGCGCGCTGGCCGCCATCGGCATGCTCGTCAGCGCCGCCGGGCTCGCCGCGATGACGACGCTTCAGGTTCACACCGCCTACTGGCAGAGTGCCCTGTGGCTGCTGCTCGTGGGCGCCGGCTCCGGCATGTTCAACAGCCCCAACACGGCCGCCATGATGGGCGTCGTCCCCGCCCACCGACGCGGCATCGCCGCCGGGGCGCGAACGCTGCTGCAGAACACCGGAGCGGTGCTGTCAATCGCCTTCGTGCTCGCGATCATCACCTCCGCCGTGCCCAAAGCGACGCTGTTCGCTGTCTTCTCCGGCCTGGCCAAGGGACTCTCCGCGCAGAAGCTCGCGCCGTTCATCACCAACATGCACACAGCGCTGTGGGTGCTCACAGCGGTCTCGCTGATCGGCGCCGTCGTCTGCCTGCTGCGTCCCAGCCACGTCAAGCATGTCGCCGATGTCGGCGCCGAGCCGGCGCTGCGGGTACCCGCGTGAGCCTGCGAATCGGCGACGTCGCGCGGCTGGTGGGAACGACCCCCAGGACGATTCGCTACTACGAGGAGATCGGCCTCTTGCCAGAGGCGCACACCCGGCCCTCCGGCCAACACCGTCTCTACACCCACGCAGAGGTCGAGCGGCTGCGGGAAGTGATGCGGCTGAAGGAGCTGCTCGGCGTCTCGCTGGATGAGCTGAAGACGCTACTCGCAGCCGAGGAGGCACGTGCGGAGGTACGTGCTCAGCTACAGCGCGAGGACGTCCACCCGGAGCGTCGCCGCGAGCTCTTGGACGAGGCGCTCGGCCACCTCGAGCGCCAGCTGGAGTTGGTGCGCCACCGCTCGCTGGAGCTCGCCAAGCTCGAGCACGAGCTCAGCGAGACGCGCAAGCGCGTCAAGCGCAAGATCCGTGAGCTGGAGAGCAATCCGCTGCTCGCCGCCGCGACTGCAAGTACATAGCCAAGCGCAAAGCCAGAGCGAGAAGGAGGCGACATGACGGACACACAGGTCAAGCCCAGTCCCGAGGGAGTCCCCGGCGCGGTCAGCGACCCGGCGCGCATCTTCGGCGAGGATCTGACGTTCGCGGGCGCCGGCGGAACCCAGGTGAACGGCTACCTCGCGCGCCCCGTCGCCGTCGACGCCACCCACCCCGCTCCCGCGATGATCGTGATCCATGAGGCGATGGGGCTAAACGAGCACATCCGCGACGTCACCAACCGCTTTGCCAACCTCGGCTACGTAGCGCTCGGCGTCGACCTCTACACGCGCGAAGGCGGCCCTCCGGAGATGGGCGAAGCGATGATGCTGCGACTGTTCTCGATGTCTGATGCGACCGTGCTGGGAGACCTCGAGGGAGCCGCCGACTTCCTGCGCGCACGCAACGACGTGACCGGCAAGGTTGGCTGCATCGGCTTCTGCATGGGCGGGCGCTACACGCTGCTGTTCGCCGTCTGCAGTGATCGCCTCAACGCGGCAGTCGACTGCTGGGGTGGGTTCATCGAGCGGGCCACGCTCGATCAAGACTCCACATCCACCCGCCCCACGCCGCCCTTGCAGCTGGCGCCCAAACTCAGTTGTCCGCTGCTCGCCGCGGTCGGCGCCGAGGATCACAACCCCTCCCCAGAGCTGGCCGAGCAGCTGCGCGAGCGCGCTACAAAAAGTGGCCAGGAGGTCAAAGTCGACGTCTACGATGGAGCAGGACACGCCTTCTTCGCTGACTACCGCCCGAGCTACGCACCCGGCCCCGCGGCGGAGCTGTGGAAGCAGATCGTGCCGTTCCTGCAACGCCACCTACAGGAGGCCTGAGGCAGTGGAGCGTAAATGGTGGACCTTGATCGCCGTCTGCGTCGCGATCTTCATGCTGCTGCTCGACATCACCGTCGTCAACGTCGCGCTGCCAGACATCCAGCGCTCGCTGCACTCCTCCTTCTCCGACCTGCAGTGGGTGGTCAACGCCTACTCGCTGACGCTCGCCGCGTTCCTGCTGACCGCCGGCGCGGTCTCCGATTTGATCGGACGCAAGCGTGTGTTCGTCGCGGGCCTCGTGGTCTTCACCGGCGCCTCAGCTGTGTGCGGCCTGTCGAGCTCGCCGCTGATGCTGAACCTCGCGCGCGCCGTGCAGGGTACCGGCGGCGCGATGATGTTCGCCACCTCGCTCGCACTGATCGCCCAGGCTTTCCACGGCAAGGAGCGCGGTACCGCGTTCGGTGCGTTCGGGGCCGTCACCGGCGCCGCGGTCGCCGTCGGACCTGTGCTCGGCGGCGTCATCACGTCCGGCATCGGCTGGCAGTGGATCTTCTTCGTCAACGTGCCAATCGGAGTGATAGCGGTATTCGTCACGCTCACCCAGGTCGCCGACTCACGCGACCCCAACGCCACCGGCGTGGACTGGGCCGGCCTCGTGACGTTCTCCGGTTCGCTGTTCATGCTCGTGTTCGCGCTCGTGCAGGGCAACGAAAAGGGCTGGGGCTCAACTGAGATCCTCACGCTGCTGATCGGCGCCGCGGCGCTACTCGTCGCGTTCGTCGCATTCGAGCACCTGCAGAGCCGACCAATGCTCGATCTGTCGCTGTTCCGGCGTCCCGCCTTCGCCGGCGCGAGCATCGTCGCCTTCGCGATCTCCGCGTCGTACTTCGCGATGTTCCTGTACCTCACGCTGTACATCCAGGACGTGCTTGGCTTCAGCCCACTACAGGCCGGGCTGCGCTTCCTGCCAGTGACGCTGCTGTCGTTTGCCGTGGCGCCCGTAGCCGGCAAGCTGAGCGTGCGCATTCCCGTGCGGCTACTGCTCGGCGCGGGCCTGCTGCTCGCGGGCATCGGCCTATTGGCAATGACCACCATCAGCGCCAGCTCCAGCTGGACGGCGCTGATACCGGGCTTCGTGCTCGGCGGGGCGGGCATCGGCATGATCAACCCGCCGCTGGCCTCGACCGCGATCGGCGTGGTTCCACCTGAGCGCAGCGGCATGGCCTCCGGCATCAACTCCACGTTCCGCCAAGTGGGCATCGCCACTGGGATCGCCGGGCTGGGCGCGATCTTCCAGCACAGCGTCACCAAGGGTGCAACCACGAACCTCAGGGCAAGCGGCCACCTCGGCGAGATCCAAGCCGTCGCCCACGGCCACCTCGCCACGTTGCTCGAGTCCGGCGAAGTGACCCGGATCGCCCACTCCCTGTCAACCGCCGCGCGTACGGCCCTGCTGCACTCCTACCGCACAGGCTTCACAAGCGCCTTCACCACAATCGCAATCATCGCTGGGCTCGTGGCCATCATCGGCGGTTTGCTGGCGTTCATGCTCGTGCGCAGCCGCGATTTCGTGGCATCGGGACATGCGCCCACCGCGCCCGACGCACACGAGCCCCAGCCGGCGGGCGCGCTTGTCGGTTGAGCGGCATGCGCTCGTCGCTCACCCTCCATCAGGCGGCTGCTCACGCCTGCCATAGCCGGGGCACTCGAGCACCGGAATACGGGGGTAGCGTGGGTAGTCGGGATCCTCGCGTGAGCGTCGGCACAGCGAGAAGGTCGAGCCACGGGTGTTGTGCACGAGCTGCTGGTGCTCGCATGTGTCGCACAACCCGGCACGCGACCCTCGCATCTCTCCCCCAGTGGCATCCGGCATCGACATGAATGGAGCTTAGGAGCACGCCTTACGACGGCGCCGCGCGATGCTCGCGACGGCGCCTGCAATAATCGTTGCTCGTACAACTATGAGTACCTTCTACCGACTCCTCGGATTTCTCACCCCATACAAGCGCGGTCTGGCTATCTCTTGGACGCTCGCGAGCCTTGCGATGGTGATGACCGTGGCGCTTCCCGACCTGGCCGGACAGGCCGTCCAGACGATCACGAAGGGGGCCGCGCACGCCCACGGACAGACCGCGGCGGCCCGCGCGCACGACCGCCACACGTTGCTCGTACTCGCGCTCGTGATCCTCGGCGTGGTGCTCGCCCGCTGGGGGTTCATGTACTGGCGACGGATCGTCGCCGGGCGTATGTCGCTGGCGGTCGAATACGACCTGCGCGAGCGCATGTACGGCCAGCTGCAGCGACTGGAGCTGGGCTTCTTCGACCATCAGCAGACGGGGCAGCTGATGTCCCGTGCAACCGTCGATCTCGCGGCGGTGCGCTTCTTTCTCGGCTACGGGCTCGTGTTCATCCTGCAGTCGGTCCTCACAATCGTGCTCGCGGGCATCGTAATGCTCGCGATCAACCCCGGGCTTGGGCTCATTGCCCTCGGACCCGTGCCGTTCGTTGTGGTGATCTCCTACCGCTACGGGCGCCGCGCGCGCCCGGCCATCCAGGAGACCCAGCAACGCATCGCCGAGCTGACCGCTGACGCCGAGGAGAACATCTCGGGGGTGCGCGTCGTCAAGGCGTTCGCTCGCGAGGAGCGCCAGCTCCAGCGCTTTCGCAACACCGTCGGGCGGGTGTTCAGCCAGGCGATGGTCGCCACCCGCCTGGAAGCCACGTACAACCCGGTGATCGGGTTCTTGCCCCAGCTGGGGCTGGCCGCAGTGCTGCTGCTGGGGGGCGAGTCGGTGATCCACGCACATCTCACCATTGGCCAGTTCACCGCCTTCTACCTGTACGTGAACATGCTGATCACGCCGATGCGTTCGCTCGGGGTGACGCTCAATCTCGCTCAGCGTGCCACCGCATCAGGCGCGCGCATCTTCCAGCTGCTCGACCGCGAGCCGCACCTGGCCGATGCGCCCAACGCACCCGCGCTGCCGGCGGGGAATGGGCACGTGCAGCTACGCGATGTGACGCTGCGCTACGAGGACCCGCACGACGAGCTCGGCGCGAGCGCGCTGGAGGATCCGGTGCACGCATCGCCGCAGAGCGGGCGGGCCGTGCTCAGCGACGTCGACCTGGACATCCCCGCCGGATGCACAGTCGCGCTCGTGGGGCCGACCGGCTCAGGCAAGACGAGCCTCGTGGCGTTGATCTCACGGCTGTACGACCCAGTCGCAGGCGAGGTTCTGCTCGACGGTGTGAACGTCCGCGACGTGACAGTGCGCTCGGTACGCGGGGCGGTTGCAGTGGTCAGCGACGACCCCTTCCTGTTCTCGGCGAGCGTCGCCGAGAACATCGCCTATGCACGCTCAGGAACACCGCGCGAGCAAATCGAAGAGGCAGCGCGCCACGCGCAGGCTCACGAGTTCATCCAGCGCCTGCCGCAGGGGTATGACACCCAGATCGGCGAGCGCGGCGTGACCCTCTCGGGCGGGCAACGCCAGCGGCTCGCGATCGCGCGCGCGCTGGTAGCCGACCCACGCGTGCTGGTCCTGGACGACGCCACCTCCTCAGTGGACGCCTCCACCGAGCAGAGCATCAAGCACGCGCTGTCGCAGGCGATGGCCGGGCGCACCACGTTCGTCATCGCCCATCGCCTCTCGACGATCGAACTGGCCGACCGGATCGTCGTGCTCGAGCACGGTCGGGTCCTCGCCCAGGGCAGCCACGAGGAGCTGCTGGGCAAGTCCGAGCTCTACCGCGAGATCGTGGCCGGCAGCTCATCGGACGCCGACGCGCTCGCGGACGAGGCGCTACTCGCCGCCAACGCCGGGATCGTGCCGAACGCCGGCGGAAGGCTATGAGCACTCCAGTTGGAGGTCGCGGCATGGGTGGTGGCGGCGGCCGTGGCGGCTTCGGCCCCATGATCGGCCCCGGCGGCAGGCGTGTCGGGCAAGGCTGGGCCGGCGAGCGTCCCAGCCGTGGTAGCCGCGGTCGCAACCTGCGGGGGCTGCTCGAGCTGCTGCGCCCCTACCGCCTGCGCACGAGCGCGATGCTGGTCGCTCTGATCCTCGGCACCGCCGCGTCGCTGGCGCCACCGCTGCTTGCCAAGCTCGCGATCGACTCGGGCATCAAGAAGCACGACATCCACGCCTTGGCACTGGTCGTCGGCGCCTTCCTGCTCTCGGCAGCGCTCGTGTGGGTCGCCACCTACGCACAGACCTACCTCGTCGGCTGGGTCGGCCAGCGGGCGCTGTCCGATCTGCGCATCCGTATCTTCGAGCACCTGCAGAGCCAGCCGATCGGCTTCTACGAGAGCCGCCCCGCGGGCGTGCTGATCTCGCGCATGACCAACGACGTGGAGGCGCTGGAAAGCCTCGTCACGGACTCGGTGGTGACGCTGTTCCAGTCCGGCCTGACGCTGATCGGCGCGGTTGGCGTGCTGCTCTACCTCGACGTCAAGCTCGCCCTGTTGACGTTTTGCGTCGTGCCGTTCGTCGCCGGCGCGAGCATCTGGTTTCGGCTCAGCTCCGCCGGCGCCTTCCGGCGCACACGGGAGACGATCGGCGCGATCACCGGCTATCTGCAGGAGACGCTGTCCGGCATTCGTGTGGTCCGGAGCTTTGGCCAGGAGCCCGCCCATATGGCCCGCTTCGCGGAGCTCAACGAGGACAACCGCGCGGCCAACATGACGACCGTGCACCTCAACGCCGCCTACTTCCCCGCGGTCGAAATGCTCTCCGGCGTGGCGCTCGCGCTGATCGTGTTGTACGGCGGCTACCAGGCGATCGACGGGCACGTCACCGTCGGCACCGTGGTCGCGTTCGTGGCAACGCTGTCGTTCCTGTTCGAACCGATCCAGCAGCTCTCCCAGCTCTATACCACTTACCAGTCAGGAATGGCCGCCCTGGAGAAGATCTTCCAGCTGCTCGACGTCGAGCCGACGCTCCAAGACGCGCCCAACGCACCGGCAATTGGCCCAATCCGCGGCGAGATCAACTTCGAGGACGTGTCATTCGCGTACAACCCGCGGGGGGCGCTGGCGCTCGAGCACGTCGATCTGCGCGTCCCTGCAGGCCAGACGGTCGCACTCGTGGGAGCTACCGGCGCTGGCAAGTCAACGATGGCAAAGCTCGCTGCACGCTTCTATGACCCCACCAACGGACGCGTGCTCGTCGATGATCAGGATCTGCGCGGAATCTCGAGCCACTCGCTGCGCTCGCAGATGGGAATCGTGCCGCAGGAGGCATTCCTGTTCTCGGGGACTGTGCGCGAGAACATCGCCTTCGGGCGCCCCGACGCGCAGGACGAGCAGATCCACGCCGCAGCTACCGCGGTGGGCGCGGATCAGTTCATCGCCGAGCTGCCCAACGGATACGACACCGAGGTGGGCGAGCGCGGCGCGCAGCTTTCGGCCGGACAACGCCAGCTGATCGCGTTCGCGCGTGCGCTGATCGCCGACCCGCGCATCCTGATCCTCGACGAGGCGACCTCCAACGTCGATCTGCACACCGAGGGGCGCATCGAAGCCGCGCTGCGACGGCTGCTCGCCGGGCGCACGTCGATCGTGATCGCCCACCGCCTGTCCACGATCCGCCAGGCCGGACGGATCGTCGTGCTGGAGCACGGCCAGATCGCCGAGCAGGGCAGCCACGACGAGTTGATCGCCGCGCAAGGGCGCTACTACGAGCTGTATCGGGACTGGACCTCGCAGGCGGCTGCCTGATCAAGCGCAGGGCCGCATCGAGACGGACGCTCACTCCGGGATAGGGACTCGAACGATGGGCGCGTCATGCCGCAATCCGAGTGCTAGAGCAGGCGAGCGTCTGCGATCGATTCGCCGTCCCGCTGACGCTCGATTTCCTTCGTCAGCCTCACCCTTTCCTTCTCACTTCCGACATGCGGAAGAACGATCGCGCGTGCCTTGCCTGCCTGCTCACTCAGAAACCCTAGTTCCCGCCGTGCCGCAGTGCTCAGGTGACCGTGATTCCTGTCTTTTTCGCGTACTGCACGCGCCCCGATCCTCCCAAGGATGCGGAATGCGTTGTCTACGGCCGTCCATTCCCAGGCATCCACGCTCGCGGCAAACGGCTCGCGGGATTCGCGCCATGTCTCAATCGGATCGCCCCACTCGATATTGGCCCAGGAGCCGACTCGCAGAACCTCATCGGCCCCTCCCTCGGCCAGGTATAGGTCTCCGAGAATTAGGCGTGCCGCGACCTTGCGCTTGAGGCGGCGATCACGCAACTCTGCGTACCAGCTCGCGCCACCTGTGGATAGAGCGCCGACGATCGCGCCGAAAACCACGAGGACGAAGGTCACAAGGCTGAATCGTGATGTATCGGGCGGTCGGAGCCGCGGTGCTCGCCGCTCGACGACCCGTAGAGATCATCTCCCCACCGGCCCCGCTCGGAGAGATCTCCTAGAGCCTATCGCCGGCCCCCTGGAGTGGCTGGTCAGGCGACGGCGTAGGTTGATGACGATGGAGCTGACGCTAAAGCCCCCTACAAGTGCCCTACGACGCATCCCTCGAACACTTCAGGGACGCCCTTGCGCGTCTCAACCTCCATTGACGGCTTCGGACTCGGTTGAGGACTTCTGTCCACCCCCAGCCTCCTCAACCAGATCCCGCGCCCACTGAACCGCGGAGGTAGCCCACGTCGACGCCGTCTCACGCTCGACGGCGTGCACCGTGTCATCGTCATAGCGAAGTTCCGCCGCGTAGGGCGAGAGCAAGTCCACCTCGACGAGCTCCTCCGGCAGCCGCACGCCCGCGTTCTCGCATTGCCCTATGAGCACTCGCAGATCATGCCGGTGGGCGAACTCCACCCCGTGGGCGGCCAACACAGCCTTGAGCGCCTTCTCGACAGCCTGCTGGGCGTGAAAGCAGACGAGCACGTCCGCTACTTCGTCGATCGGCAGCATCCCCTTGGCCCCGGCCGCGTCCTCGTCGGCGCGGCGTAGAAGTTGCTCCGCGAGATCCTGCTCGCTCGCCATCAGGCGACGAGCTCCCGGCCGCCCGTCAGTGCCGCGTGAATGAGGCTGCCGCGCACGTCGCGCCACTCCTGAACCCTGTGCTCGCTCGCGACGATGATGTCCATCGGGACCAGCACATCCGCCAGCACCCTACGCAGCCGCACCGACTCCAAGGCGGGATTCTCGACCTCCGGCTCGATCACCAAGAAGTCCAAATCGCTGTCCCGCGTCAGCTCCCCGCGCGCAGCCGAGCCGAACAGGATCACCCGTGAGCTCGGTGGCGCAGCCTCTGACAACCGACGGCCGGCCTCGGCTATCAACGCATCGTCAAGCACGCGCTCACGATACCCGCTCCGGGGCACCCGCCCAGGCTACGATCGCACGACTGGCACGAATCCCGGCACGAGAGAGTCCCTGAAACGCGAAACGCCCCGCAAACACGGGGCGCAAGCTCACTCCGGGACAGGGACTCGAACCCCAATCTCCCGGACCAGAACCGGGCGTCACTGCCAATTGGACTATCCCGGACAGTGTCTGGCGTAGAGAATAGCCAACTCGCCAGCGGACCCAGTAGCCGGAGCCAGCCGCTACTAGGACGCAGCATCGCGCCGCCCAGCGGCGTCCTAGAAGGCGGCGGGCGCGCCGTTGGGCGCGAAATACGTGGTGATGGCCTCCTCGAGCCCTGGGTCGAGCACGAGCAGCACCTCGTCGCCGGCTTCGATCACGGTGTCAGGCTTGGGCACGAAACCGGAGCGCCCACGTAGTACGGAAATGATCAGGCTGCCTTCGGGTAGGGCGATGTCGGAGATCCGCTCGCCAACGGTGGGGGCGTCGGGACTGACCTCGAGCTCGATGATCTCCAGGCGCTCCTCTTCCAGGGCGAGCAGGTGGACGAGGCCGTAGCGCGGCACCTCGTGCTCGATCAGGCGCAGGATCAGGTCGGTGGCGGAGACCGCCGGCTGGATCCCCAGCAGTCGGAAGTGATCGTGGTTACGGGGGTTGTTGACGCGGGCGATGACCCGATCGCACAGGTACTTCTCCTTGGCGACCTGGCAGGTGAGGATGTTGTCCTCGTCATCGCCGGTGACCGCGATCACCAGATCGGCACGTTGAATGCCGGCGCGCTCGAGCACCCACAGCTCAGTAGCGTCACCGTATTGCACCGCGTGCTCGAACTCATCCTCGTTGGCCAGATAGCACTGACGGGAGGACTCGATCAGGGTGACTTCGTGCTCCTTTGAGATCAGCTCGCGCGCGAGGTTGCGTCCCACCTTGCCAGCGCCGGCAATGATCGCGTACATGGCTAGCTCACCGGCTCGGGCTCGAGCGCGCTCTGGAACATCTCGATGGCGTGCTTGGTTGGCGAGATCGTCTGCAGTCCCTGCTCGCGGTACCAATCAGCGCGCGCTGGGTCCATTACCCGCACGACAACCTTCTCCACGCCAAAGCGCTTCTGGGCGATCTGGGCGATCACGAGGTTGGTGTTGTCGCCGGCGGTGGAGGCAATGAACACGTCCGCACGCTCGATACCTGCCTGGATCAGAGCGTCGGTCTCAAGCGCGGTGCCGACGGTGAACTGGCCGCCGGAGTCCTCCCAACTGCGGCTCTGTCCGGCGTCTAGGCGCTCGTGCGAGAGCGGGTCCTCGTCGAGCACGGAAACGTCGTGCCCATCGGCGAGCGCCGACTTGGCGACAGCCGAGCCGACCCGGCCGGCGCCGACGATCAATACGAACATGAAGTGGAGGTCGTACACATGGACATAGCCGGCAGGTTAGACGATGGGGGCGCTGGCCTGGGTTGCGTTGCGGTCAGTCTCGCTATCTGTGCCCCGGGCGGCCGGGGCGGTAACGATCACTCGACACTCTGCCTTGCGCACCACATACTTTGTGACGTCTCCTACATACGCTTCCAGCGGACCGCCGCGACCGCCCAATCGCCCGCCGCCGCGGATCAGCGATGGTTCCTCGGCACCGAGCACAATCGCCTCAACGCCACGCCTGCGAGCCTCATCGACGATCGCAAAACCGGCTCGACGGGTGCGCACGGTCGCGGTTGCCACCTGCACGCCGGTGTACTCCTCCCCGACCGCCTTGGCCCGCGCGAGCACCTGGCGGGCGTGTTTGATCTGCGCGTCGGGCAGGCTCGCGTCGAGCGGTAGCGACATCGGGATCACGAACATCCACACGGCCTCGATCGTGGCGCCGTCGATCGCCGCCTCGTCGGTCTGCTCGCCGGCGACCAGTAGCGCCGCGGTTTGGACGATGTCATCGTCCAGGTCGGTCCCAAACAGCGGCACGAGGATCGAGCCATAGTCGCGCTCCACGTGTGTCTCGGCGCGTAGCACGCTGGGCGATACGGTCACGCGTTTCAGCAGCGAAGTCTCATCGGCGCGGCGATAGATCACATACATGGCGATCCCAGCAGCCATCCAGGCAATGCCCACATAGCGCGCGGTGGGATGCACGACCAACACCGCCACAAGCCCCCCGGCTGACACGACGGCCCCGAATGCCGCCGGCAGCGGCAGCTGCCCGCCCCGAATCCGCACGGACAACGGCACCCTGTAAGGACGGTCGCGGTCGGGCTCTGAGTAGCGCAGGCGACAGATCGACAGGTGCGCGATCGTGAACGCGAGCGTCGCTCCAAGCGCGTAGATGCCGACGAGGAAGTCGAGGTTCTCGCTCGCCGCGAGCCCAGCGGCGATCACGCCCGCGAGGATGATCAGCACGTATGGCGTTGAGCGTTCCGTGTGTAGCCGTCCCAGACCACTGGGGATCTGGCGGTTGGTGGACAACGAGTAAGCCAGGCGCGAAAGCCCGAGCATGGCGGAGTTGGCGGCTGCCACAAGCGTGACGGCTGCCATCGCCGCGACCAGATACATCAGCGTCTTTCCAAGCCAGTGCGGGTGCACGTGGCTAACCACTCCGATCACCGGCGCGTTCAGGTAGCGCCCGGACAGCGCCGTTTGGCCGTCGTGCACGGGCAGCGCGGTGACGGCCACGAGCGCGATTCCCACATACAGGAAGGCCACCGTGGCGGTGGTGCTCCCGACCAGGCGCTTGAGGCCCGCGCGGCTGATCCTCACCTCCCCCGCGAGACCCGAGGCGGACTCGAGGCTGGTAAAGGAGATCACCGCGACCGTCATCGCGAACACGAGGTGCGACCACGTGGGCGTGCTGCCGAGGTGGATCGGGTTCAGCAGCGTGTGCGGGTTGAAGAACAGCACGAGACCCAGCACCACGATGAAGCCCTGCAGCGCAAGGTCTCCCGCCAGCAGGATGCCCACCCGGCGCGCACGAGAGCCGCCGAAACCGCGAATGTTGCTGAGCACGACCAGCGCGATGAACGCCAGTGACAGGCCCAGCGCCTCGCCGCTGTTGCCCAGCGGATGCCAGAACACCTTCAGATACTGGGTCGCTGAGTACGCCGTGACGGCGATCAGGATCACGTAGTCGAGCAGGATCGCCCAGCCGGCGATGAAGCTGACGAGCTCATTGAACGCGTAGCGCGCGAACACGGTTGAACCGCCGCGATCTTGATGCAGCGAGGCTCCCTCCACATAAGTCATGGCGGTCACCGTGTAAAGCAGCGCGGCGATCAGGAAAACCACCGGCGTGAGCCCCAGCGCGTGCCCGGCGATCACCCCGAGCGAGAAGTAGATGGCGCTGGCCAGCGACGAGTAGACGATCGTGAACAGGATCGGCGAGCCGATGCTGCGCCGCACGATCACGCGCGCGTGCGCGCCGCGCTCGGAGCTGTGGCCCTCCTGCGCGCTCATCGCCCACGGGCCCGTCTGACTTCTACGTACCAGCGCCCGGCACCAGCCGCGATGAACAGGATGCCCAGCAGCAGGCGTGGCGAGAGCGGGCTTCTGCCGCCGCTGAGTGCCTGCACGATC
>DATBYJ010000021.1:0-23504 GCA_036513795.1 Solirubrobacteraceae bacterium
GACGTGATCGGGCGCTCTTACGGGCTGTAGTCAGGGCTCGACATAGGAGACGTCCACCCCCATCGCCTCATAGGCACCCCGCGCACGGCGGTCGGCGCTGAGCAGCGTCGCGCCGTGCTCACGCGCGGTCGCGGCGATCAGCGCATCGTAGAGGGCCCCACCACGGATCCCCGCCGCTACGGCCTTCGCCAGACATGCCCGCGCGGCCTCACCGTCGAGCGTCAGCCAAGGCCGAAGAAAGACCCGCTCGATGGCATCAAGCACGACGGCCGCATTCGTGCGATAGCCCTCCGGCATGCGGCTGAGTACGGCCGCGGTCTCAAACGCGGCGTGGGCCGGCATGACGCGCTCGTCGTCGTGCATCGCGGCCCAAGACACCTCGTGAGCTGGATGCCAGCTCGAGAGCGCGGCGATGACCACGCTCGAGTCCATCGCTATCACTTTCTGACGCTTTCGAGCACGGCCCGGACCGTCTCCTGGTCCAGCGGCGGCGGCGGCGGATCGATGACTATGACCGCCAGCCCGTCGCGCTCCTCGACCCAGGCTCGAGAGTCCGGAACAGTCAGCTCCAGCTTCCCGTCGGAGGCGTTCAGCTCCAACTCCGTCGGCCCCATGATCCCCAGCTCGTCGCGCATCTGCTTCGGAATCACGATGCGGCCCACCCCGTCAATGGCAACTCGCATACCATCAGATTACCAACCGCTTCCTGCATCGATCCATTGAGCACTCCCACACCCCCTTTCTCCGACGAGCACGACGAGCTGCGACAGTCCGCCCGCGGCTTCATCGAACGCGAGTTGACCCCCCACGCCCGCCAGTGGGAGGAGGACCGCTGGTTTCCCAACGAGGTCTTCCCCAAGCTGGCTGCCCAGGGCCTTTTGGGGCTGAAGTACCCGGAGTCCTATGGCGGGCAGGGCGGCGACTACCTGCACGAGGCAGTGCTGGTGGAGGAGCTGGCCCGTACCGGCTCAGGCGGCACCGCCGCGGGCATCGGCGCACACATCAACATCGCCACGCCGCCGATCTTCAAGTTCGGCACCGAGGATCAGAAGCAGCGCTACCTCGTGCCCGCCATCGCCGGCGAGAAGATCGGCGCGCTCGGGATCACCGAGCCGGGCGCCGGCTCCGACGTGGCCGCTTTGACCACCCGCGCCGAGCGTGTCGACGGTGGTTTCCTCGTCAACGGCGAGAAGACCTACATCACCAACGGCGTCCGCGCCGACTTCATCGTCACCGCCGTCAAGACGACACCAGAGGGCGGCCACGGCGGCATCTCCTTTCTGATCGTCGAGCGCGGCGAAGGCGTTGAGTCCGCCGCCCTGCACAAGCTTGGCTGGCACGCCTCTGACACAGCCACCATCGCCTTGCAAGACGTGTTCGTGCCCGAGCAGAACCTGCTGGGCGAGCTGAACGGCGGCTTCAAGCTGATCATGGCCAACTTCCAGTGGGAGCGACTGGCGATGGCGCTCGGCGCAGTCGGCGCGATGACGCTCGCGTGGGAGCGCACCGCCGAGTTCGCCAAGCAGCGCAATGCCTTCGGCAAGCCCCTATCCGGCCATCAGGCAATCCGCCACAAGCTGGCCGACATGGCCACTTCGGTCTATACCTGCCGCTGCGTGACCTACGACGCGCTGCGCCGCTTCGTGGCTGGCGAGGAGCCGCTGAAGGAGGTCACGATGGCCAAGCTGCTCACCCAGCGCGCCTCGTTTGAGCTGATGGACGAGTGCCTGCAGATCCACGGCGGCGCCGGCTACATGACGGGGGATGATGGCCCACCCTCCCAAATCGAGCGCGCCGCCCGCGACTCGCGCCTAGGCCCCATCGGCGGCGGTAGCGACGAGATCATGCGCGAAATCCTCGGGCGCGTGTTGGGTCTTTAGCCCCGGTTCGTACAAATGTCCAACGCCGTCTTGCAGGGCTTAATTATCTGAGCGGCGCGTCCGATAGGGCCGCATGGCCCCTCTACGCCTCGGTCGCGTTGCCGCGCTCATCGTCGCCTGTTGCGCAGTATTCCCCGCCAGTGCATCCGCGCTGACTACGCCTCGCCACCACCGTTCGCAAGCCCTGAGCGGCGCGCACCACGCGTGCGTGAACGTGAACCTGAGGCCGACCAGCACGAACCTCAAGCTGATTCGCGTCGCCACCCTGTGCCTAATCAACCGCGAACGCAGGCTGCGTGGCGAGCGTCCGCTGCGCCCGAACCGTCGCCTGCGCCGTGCAGCGCAGGCGCACAGCCAGAGCATGGCCTTCGGCGACTACTTCCAGCACTCGAGCCCGAGCGGTCAGACGCCGCTCGCGCGCCTGCGCTCCGTCGGCTACATCTCGAGCTCCCGTGTGGGGTTCGAAGTGGGCGAGAACATCGCTTGGGGCACGCTCAGCCTCGCCACACCGCGTGCGATCGTCGCCTCGTGGATGGCCTCGCCGGGCCACCGCGCGAACATCCTCGACCCCCACTACAGGGAAACAGGCATCGGCGTGTCTCCGCACCCGCTCAGCTCGCGCGCGCACGGCCAGGCAGGAGCGATCTACACGCAGGACTTCGGCGTGATCACGCGCGGCTGAGCGCAGTTGCCGATCCCGGGACTCGATACATAGCCGCAACGCGCCTATATCCGCCTGGTCATGCCGTTTCCGGCACCAGCGTAAAACTCTCCCGACTGGCGGCGCGTCGCAAGTCAGCGTCGAAGCACGCGAAATGGCTGCAGCGTGAATCTGTCGCACGGACCGCGAGGGCGCTGGCGAGCTGTACCGCGTCATCGGCACGCAGCGCATGGCGCGCCGCTTCGCGGGCGGCTACGACGAGCACAGGTTCGGTCAGTGAGACGATCGTAAAGCGCGGCTCGGAGCTGAGATCGCCATGGAAATCGAGCTCAAATGCGCTGACCAGGATGCTGGCCGCGACGTCATCAAGCTCACGCGTTCGAGCCTTGCGCCACAGCGCCGACGGCACCTCCACGCGGGTGATCGCTGAGATGACGAGCAGCTCTAGCCCGCGGATCGCCCGATGGCCAGACTCATCCGCATAGAGCTTGACGAGTGCTGAGGAGTCGGCAAAGGTGCTCAGCGGCGACCCTCTGTGACGAACTCAGAGAGCGGCCTGCCGCGCCCGGCGGCGGCGCGGGCGCGGCTGAGCGCTCGCGGAGAGGGACGCTTGGTAGGCATCTGTTCGGGTGTCAGTAGGAGCCCAGCTTGCGCGAGCCGCTCCTTCAAGCCTGTGATCTCGTCGCCGGCGAGGTCTGGGTCGACCGCGGCGGAGAGCACCTTGACGGCGTAGCCATTGACGCTGTCCTCGTGATCGCTCGCCGCCATCTTCAGTCGCTCGGCGAGCTCTTCCGGTACTCGCAATGTCAGCTGACGCATGATGTCATGGTAGCAAGCATGAGGTACCAATTCCTCCTCCGTCTATGCACGTGAAGCCAGATATAACTTCGTCTCCCTGATCAACACAAGGAGACCACAACGTTATGGGAGTACTGGACGGCAAGTCGGCGATCGTGACCGGCTCGGCACGCGGCATCGGCCGCGCCACCGCGGAGCTGCTCGTCGAGCAGGGCGCACAGGTTCTGATCAACGACCTCGATGGTGACGTAGCGGAGCAGGCCTCCGGTGAGATCAACGGCGAAACGGCTGTGTTCGCCGGTGATCTGACCAAGCCGGGAGCAGCCGATGAGCTCGTCAAGAAGGCCATCGACTCGTTCGGCAAGATCGACATCATCGTCAACAACGCCGGCTACACGGTCGACGCGCCGGTCCACAAGATGACCGACGAGCACTTCCAGGCGATGCTCGACATCCACACGATCGTGCCTTTCCGCGTGATCCGCGCGGCCGCGCCGCACCTGCGCGAACCGGCAAAGAAGGAGCGCGAGGAAGGCAAGGAGGTGTTCCGCAAGATCGTCAACGTGTCATCGACGTCGGGCACCTTCGGCAACGCCGGCCAGGCCAACTACTCATCCGGCAAGGCAGGCGTGGTGGGCCTCACGAAAACTGTCGCCAAGGAGTGGGGTCAGTTCAAAGTCAACGTCAACGCGGTCGCGTTTGGCTTCATCGACACACGTCTGACGCAGGCGAAGGTCGACGAGAACACGATGGAAGTGGGCGGCGAGAAAATCCAGCTGGGCATACCTGAGCAGATGCGCCAGATGGCTTCCATGCTGATCCCGCTCGGCCGCCCCGCCACCCCCGAGGAGGCAGCTGGCGGCGTGTTCTTCCTGTGCTCGCCGTGGTCGAACTACGTGCACGGGCAGACCCTGCACATCACCGGCGGCCTGTTTGGTGGGATGACCGGCTAAGCCGCTTCTCTGCGCAGGCCTGGGTCGCGATCGCGCACTGTCAGCGTGATCGCGATCCGCCAAGGCAGGAGAGCGCGGCGATCGGGCCCCGCAGATCCAGCAGGCATCCGGAGAAATAAGCGCCTGCAGGCGAGGCCAGATAGGCCGTGAGCGCGGCCACGTCGCCGGCCACGCTGTCGACGGACCCAGACGGGGGCGCTACCGCGATGGTGGTGATGCCATGCCGCGCCCACTCGATGGAGAGCGTGCGCGCGAGGTTCTCCAAACCGCTGAGCGCCGCGCCAGCGTACTCGCCGGCGTCTGCGCCGGGCGCGAGGTAGATGATTCGCCCACCGCGCCCGTGAGGCAGGAAAGCGTGGTTGACGAGCGCATGCGTGACGCTCCAGCTGGTGTCCAGGCCGGCGCGCAGCGCCTCGCGGGCCGAAGCAGATCCCCCGCCTGAGTTGGACGACGCAAGCGCATTGGCGAAGATCCCGGCACCATCGATGACCAGCACCTCCTGCTCGCCTGACACACCGGCGAGCAGGCGCTCCACCGTCTCCCCCAGCTCAGGCTCGCCGCCACCTGCATCCAGCGACAGCTCGAGCACGCGCGCGCCCAGACCCGCGCATGCGGAACCGACCTCGTTGGCCAGCGAGCGGCGAGCCTCGTCGCCGCCAGTCCCCACGGTCGCACCGGCAAGCACGATGGACACCCCCTTGAGCAGGCCGGGACGCAGCAGCTCAGACGCGTCCACGAGCCGCTCCGCCCTCCGTCAGCTGCCGAAGGCGCGCTCAGCGTCGGCGCCGCCGGCACTTGGCGGTCCGCCCGCATCCGGGGCACCGCCGCCCATGTCGGGGGCACCGCCGCCCACCCCGGGGCCTCCTGCATTGGGGACCTGTTTCGCCGACGACCCGCCCAGTTCGAAATAAAGGACGGAAGAGGCAAGCGCGGTGAGCGGCGCGGTGAGCACACCGACGATCACCCTGACGACGATGCCGACGCCGGAGCCGGCGGAGTCGGCGATCGCCTCGATGATGAAGGAGATGACGGCGACGAGGATGTAGACGACGACGATCACGCCGAACACCTGCCAGCCGTTGCCGCGGACGAGCTCACGACTGCGCCTCAGTGAGGCGAAGACACCGGGGTTCTCGAGCACGACGACAGGGGCGGCGACGGACCAGATGGTGATGAGGATGAGCCCGGGGACGATGATGAGGACGAAGCCGATGACGATGCCGATGCCGGCAACGATGCCGACGAGGATCAACTGGCCGAGCACGGGGGAGGCGGCTCGCAGCAGTTGACCGGGGCTGGAGTCGCGCCGGCCGTCTTGAATGTCGGCGACGAGCTCGACGACCATGCCGGTGAACAGCGTGGTGGCGACGAGGCTGATGATCAGCGCGACGAATGCAAGGGCGGGGCTGGCGACGATCAGCAGCGCGGAGATGATGCCGGTGAATACGAACACGACGGCAGCGGCGGGCATCAGCACGGACGCCTGATCGACGTAGATGTCGAACACGCGGCGAATCACCGCGCCTGGATCAAGCTGGCGTTGCATGTGTCACCCCCGAATCTCCTCGACAGCTGGTTTGCTGAACACTAGGCGACCAGCCCGACGACTCGGGTGTTTCAAGCCGTTGCGCCCTTGGGGGCGTGGCGTTCGGCGCGGCGCTGCTCGCGCACGCGCCTGAGGATGCCCTTGCGGCCGTGCTGTTCGAGTCCGCCGTACAGGCGGCGGATCTCGACGAGCACCTGGTCGGCGACGGCCTGCTGCTGCTCACGGGTGGGGTCCTGGATGGGCTCCCAGCGAATGGCGTCGCCGTACTGGATGGTGACCTTGGGGAACTGCAGGCGCTTCCAGTTGCGCACGTGCGATGAGCCGTAGATGGCGATGGGGACGATCGGCGCGCCGGTCTCCAGTGCCAGCCGTCCGATCCCGCGCTTGGCCTGCTCTGAGACTTTGCCGGTGCGCGAGCGTCCGCCCTCGCAGTACATGGTGACGGCGCCGCCGCGCTGGAGGATGGAGCGCGCGGTGATGAACCACTCCTCGTCGCGTGCGCCACGCCTGACGGGGAACACACCGCCGTGGGTGTAGATGAACTGCATGGGCGGCTTGAACAGTTGCGACTTGGCCATGAAGCGGACCTTGCGGCGGATGTAGCAGCCCATGAGGAAGTGATCCATGAAGGAGAAGTGGTTGGGGGCAAGGATCACGGCGCCGTTGCCGGGGACGTTCTCGACGGAGATGGCGCGGGCACGCAGGAACGTGTACGAGTACAAGGAGGTGAGCACGCGCACGAACTCATAAGCGGCGTTTGGTTCCCGCGTGCGCGAGCGCTGGTGGAAGCGCTCGAAGTGCTCCTTGGGGCGCGGATCGGTGTAGACCTGCTCGCGCATGGGGGCAAGATCACTCATGCAAACGGTGTACCTCGATAGCGACCCAAAGTTACGCACGAGGGCACGGCGTGCATCCTAACGGCGGGCGATGTAAACGCGTAGGAAGTCCAGCAGCTGGAGAGCACGATGGCGAAAGCCAGCGGGTGTACGTCGGCTGGCACGGTGGGTGAGCTCGAGCTCGACCTCCTTTACCCGACGACCGGAGCGTACGGCGTCGATGGTCATCCCGATCTCCATGCCAAAGCCGTGCGCGAACGGCAGCACGTCTTCGAGCGCTCCTTGAGTGAGGGCTCGCTGTCCGGAGATGGGAGCGCGCGTCCGCGCACCGCAGCGACGACGAATCGCCCAGCGGGCGAAGCCGAGTGCGAGCCCAAAGCCACCGCCGACAGGCGTGGCGAAGACTGCTACGGCGATATCAGTGTCCCCTTGCGTGACCGTGTCGGCCAATGCCACGAGCTCGACTGCGGAGTCACCGAGATCGCCGTCGCAGAGGACGAAGATTGATTTGGAGTTGGGGTCGCGCGTGGTCTGTGGAGCGTCGTCGGTTGGCAGGTGGGTGTGCTGCAGTGCCTTGCGGGCGGTGCGGGTGACGGCGGCACCCTTGCCAAGCACGCGTGCACCGCTGTCCACGTGCGCACCAGCGGCGAGCGCGATCTCAGCGGTGGCGTCGGTGGAGCCGTCGTCGGCAACCCACACGCGCGCGCTGGGAAACGCGTGGGCGAGCGCTGCGAGCGTGGCAGCGATGCGGTCGGCCTCGTTGTGAGCCGCCACGAGGACGACCACGTGGGCGTCGGGGGATCGGTCGGCGACGCTATCTATTGTGGTGCTCCAGTGGTGGCGAGCGAGATCTGAAGGAGCGGGAGGATCACATGACTGACATTGAGGCTCATATAACCGGCACGGTATGGAAAATCGAGTGCGCGGTGGGGGACACGATCGAGGAGGGCGACACGGTTGCGATCCTCGAGTCGATGAAGATGGAGATGCCGGTGGAGGCGGAAGACGCGGGCACGGTGACGGAGATCCGTTGCGAGGAGGGCCAGGCGGTCAACGAGGGCGACACGCTGGTGGTACTCGACTAGCGATTGCGCGGGCGCCCCTCGCCAGCGCCAGGCGAACGCGCGAAGCCTCGACTAGCCTGTCGGATCGATGTCCTCGAGCGCTCTCCCACGCGAGCTGGCCGACGGCAAGCTCCTGATTGACGAGCCGGCCGACGGCGTCATTCGCCTGACGATCTCAAACCCAACCAAGCGCAACGCGCTTGATCACCCGATCCTGGATGCAATCAGTGCGACGCTTGAGGAGTGCGCCGGAGTGGGAGGCGTGGGTGGGTCTTCATCGCAGGCCCGCTGCGTGATGATCACGGGCGCTCACGGGATGTTCTCGGCGGGCTATGACATCGGTGAGATTCCTGACGAGGAGTTCGAAGAGCAGGCGGAGCGGTTGGTGGCGCATCCGTTCACGCAGGCGATAGACGCGCTGGAGGCATTTCCGTATCCGACGCTGGCGGCGCTGCCGGGACACACGATCGGCGGCGGGCTGGAGCTGGCGCTGGCGTGCGATCTGCGTGTGGCTCAGGCTGGCATCAAGCTCGGCATGCCGCCGGCGAAGCTGGGGTTGGTGTACTCGCACACGGGCTTGCGCCGGTTCATCGACGCGATCGGGGCGGCGCGTGCGCGTGAGCTGTTTTTGCTGGGCAGCTACATCGACGCGGATACGGCTTTGTCTTGGGGACTGGTCAACCGTGTGGCAGCCGCCGAGGAGCTCGAGGTCACGGCGCTTGCGCTGGCGGTCGAGCTGGCGGGCAACGCGCCGCTATCGCAAACTGGTAACAAGCGCGTGATCGAGGCGCTGCTGCGGGCGGAGGGCGAGCTACCGGCGGACGTGGAAGCAGAGTTGATCGAGCTGCGCCGGGCGTCCTTTGCCTCGCAGGATCTGCGCGAGGGGATGCGCGCGTTCGGCGAGCGGCGCGCTCCGCAGTGGCGCGGTAAATAGCCGTCCGCCACACCGCATACGTTGTGAGCCGTGGCCCCGCTGATCACACGCGAGGAAGCTCTCCAGCTGGGAGAGATCGAGGATCGCGACCAGATCGAAGCGCTGATCGAGCGCGCGTGGCAGGCACGCGTGGAGCGTTTCGCGGACTCGACGGACATGTGCTCGCTGGTAAACGCGAAGTCGGGAGGCTGCGCAGAGGACTGCGGCTTCTGTGCGCAGTCGCGCTTCGCGGACGCGGAGACGCCGATGCACGCGATGATGGAGCCGGAGCAGATCCTGGAGCACGCGCGCGCAGCGGAAGCGGCCGGCGCTCACCGCTTCTGCATGGTGACGCAGGGCCAGGGGCTGTCCAAGCGCGACTTCGAGAAGTACCTGGAGGGCGTGCGGCTGGTGTCTGAGCAGACCAACCTCAAGCGCTGCGCGTCGGTGGGACACATCTCGGCGGAGCGTGCGAAGGCGCTGCGGGAGGCGGGCATCCAGCGCGTGCACCACAACGTGGAGACGGCGCACAGCTACTACTCGGAGGTGACGAGCACGGTCCGCTACGAGGGCCGGCTGCGCACGATCGACGCGGTGCGCGAGGCGGGCCTGGAGACGTGCGTGGGCGGGATCCTGAACCTCGGGGAGACGCGTGAGCAGCGCGTGGAGATGGCATTCGAGCTGGCTGCGATCGACCCAACGAGCGTGCCGATCAACATGCTCAACCCGCGGCCTGGCACGAAGTTCGGCGACCGCGAGTACATGGACCCGTGGGAGGCGGTCAAGTGGATCGCGATCTTCAGGTTGATCCTCCCGGAAGCGCTGTTCCGCCTGTGTGGCGGGCGCGTGGAGAACCTCGCGGAATTGCAGCAGCTGGCGGTGAGGGCTGGCATCAACGGCGTGATGATGGGCAACTTCCTGACGACGCTGGGCAATGACCCGGAGACCGACAAGGAGATGTTCGAGGAGCTTGGACTGAATGTGGCGCGTCAGCCCGACAACGCGTCGAACCCGCGCCCGGACAACCGCTCTGGCTGGCTGGCGGGCGAGACACCTGACGTGATTGAAGAGCTGCGAGAGGCCCCGGCACCGACTACCGAGATTGACCTGGAAGTGCGATTGTGGGACCCCTCGACGCAGCTGCGCTACAGAGCTAAGCGCGCAGTCCCACCGCGACCGGATGGCGCCGCCAACAGGGTCCCGGTCGGCTAGATGTCGGGTTCCGCGGTGAGCGAGATCGCTGAAAGGCTGCAGGAGCTCGAGCAGTTGGGTCTATCTCGCCGGCTGCGTCTGGTGAGCGGTCCACAGGGACCTACGGTTTTGCTCGATGGCAAGCCGGTGCTGCTTTTGTGCTCGAACAACTACTTGGGGCTAGCGGATCACCCGCGCGTGCGGGAAGCGGCCGCGGATGCGGCGATGCGCTGGGGCGTGGGCGCGGGAGCATCGCGTCTGGTGTCGGGGACGATGACGATCCACCGCCGCTTGGAGGAGCGCCTGGCGGCGTTTGAGGGCAGCGAGGCGTGCTTGTTGTTCGGCTCTGGCTACCTGGCGAACCTGGGTGTGATCGGCGCGATGGCCGGTCGCGGCGACGTGGTCTTCTCGGATGAGCTCAACCACGCATCGATCATCGACGGCTGCCGGCTATCACGGGCGGAGGTAGTGGTGTACCGCCACCGCGATGTGGAGCATTTGGACTGGAGCTTGCGCCGCCACGCGGGCGAGCGGCGTCTGATCGTGACCGACTCGGTGTTCTCGATGGACGGAGACGTGGCGCCGCTTGAGGAGATCGTGGAACTGGCCGACATGCACGGGGCTCGGCTGGTGGTCGACGAGGCACACGCCACTGGGAACCTCGGCCCGGGCGGTCGTGGCGCGGTAGCCGCGGCAGGTCTCGAGGGCGAGATCGACGTGATCGTTGGCACGCTTGGCAAGGCGTTTGGCTCCTATGGAGCGTACGCATGCGCAAGCGCTGAGATCGTCCGCTACCTGATCAACAGCTCGCGTTCGCTGATCTTCTCGACCGCGCCGGCGCCGCCGGCGGTGGCAGCAGCGCTGGCGTCGTTGGAACTGCTGCAGGAGCGCCCGCATCGTGTTCAGCGGCTGCGCTCCAATGCGAGCGTGCTGCGCAGGGCACTTGCGGCGGAGGGCTTTCCGGTGGCAGACACGGAGATGCACATCGTGCCGCTGATCGTGGGCGACGAGCGCGGTGCGGTGCGCATGTGCCAGGAGGCGATCGCACAGGGAGCGTTCGCGCAGGCGATCAGGCCACCGACAGTGCCCGCTGGAACCTCGCGGCTGCGGCTTACGGCAATGGCCTCGCACACGGGCACGGAGCTGCAGATGGCAGCGAGCGTATTCGGCGCGGCAGCACGCAAGGTGGGACTCGATCCGGCATCGATGACACCGCCACTTAGCGAGCGCCAAGAAGCGATTGCGGAACGCGAGCTGGCGTACACGGTGCACGCCGGTGCGGGTCGCCAAGCACTCGATCTCGACACGAGCGAGATGCCGGCGCTGGCCGGCGCGAACGCTCCGTTTGACTTCGAGCGCGAGCTTCACAGCGTTCGCGCGGCTTAGATGGGTGATCCCTCGGTCTGCGGCTCTAGTCGCTGACGCGGGGGCGCATAAGCATGCGCGGGCTATTCGTCACGGCCACCGACACGGGCGTCGGTAAGACAATCCTCAGCGCGGCGTTGCTTGCGGCGCTGGCTGCCAGCGGCGAGTCGGTGCGGGCGTTCAAGCCTGTGGTGACGGGGCTCCAAGACGAGGCGGAAATCACAGCACGGGGTGCTTGGCCGCCGGACCACGAGCTGCTCGCGATGGCAGCGGGCATGGCCGCTGATGAGGTATCACCGCTGCGCTATGGCCCGGCGGTGTCTCCTCACCTCGCGGCGCAACTCGCCGGGGAGCAGATCGAGCCCGAGGCTCTCCTGGCGGCGGCCCGCAAGCACGAGAGCAGCGCCCCCACGCTGATAGTGGAGGGGGTGGGCGGCCTGCTCACCCCCCTTGCGGACGAGTACAGCGTGTGCGACCTCGCGGTCGCGCTCGGCCTGCCGGTGCTGATCGCCGCCCGGCCGGGACTCGGCACGATCAACCACACGCTGCTCACCATCCACGCCGCACGCACAGCCGGCCTGGGGGTGCGCGCCGTCGTATTCACACCGTGGCCGGCGCAGCCGACTGACGTCGAGCACTCCAATCAAGCGACGATCGCGCGCCTGGGCGATGTCCAGGTGGAGACGCTGAGCGGGATCGCAAGCCCGGCGCTGGAGGATCTGGCGAAGGCCGGGGCACCGCTGCTGCGCCTGCTCGACTGACTCAGGCCACTAGCTCGAGGCTGAGACCTGGGCCGCGGCGAGCATCGCGGCGGTGACCTGCGCGATGTCCTCGGGCCCGGCCACATAGGGGGGCATCGCATAGATCAGGTCACGAAACGGGCGCAGCCACACGCCGTTTGCGACAGCCGCGGCGGTGGCTGCGGCGATGTCGATGTCGTGCTCGAGCTGCACCACGCCGATGGCGCCGAGCACGCGCACGTCCGCCACGCCTGGCAGATCCCGTGCCGGCTCCAATCCAGCACGAAGCCCGTGTTCGATTGCGCACACGCGCTCTGGCCAGTGGCCTTCCGCGAGCAGCTCGAGCGACGCTAGGGCAACGGCGCAGGCGAGCGGGTTGCCCATGAACGTGGGGCCGTGCATCAGCCCGCCGCCTTCTCCCGCGGAGACGGCCTGGGCGACAGCGTCCGTGCACAGGGTCGCTGCGAGCGTCATGTAGCCGCCGGTGAGCGCCTTGCCCACGCACATCACGTCCGGTGTCACCGCGGCGTGCTCGCACGCAAACATGGCACCCGTGCGCCCGAAGCCTGTAGCGATCTCGTCGAGCACCAACAGCAATCCGTGCTCGTCGCACACTCGCCGCATCAGCGCCACGCACTCGGGTGCGTGAAAGCGCATCCCCCCCGCTCCCTGCACGACCGGCTCGAGGATCACCGCAGCCAGCTCCTCGGCGTGCGCCGCTGCCAGCTCCCGCACTTGGGTGGCCCAGCGCTCGTCGAGGCCGGCTTCGAATCCATCCGGTGGGCGCTCGGCGAACACGTGCTGGGGAAGCACTCCAGCGAACAGGCTGTGCATCCCGCCGACGGGGTCGCACACAGCCATGGCGCCGGCCGTATCGCCGTGGTAACCGCCTCTGACCGTGAGCAGTCGCGTGCGCCCGTGATGGCCAAGTGCGCGCTGGTACTGCAGGCACAGCTTGATCGCCACCTCCACCGCCACCGAGCCCGAGTCCGCCAGGAAGACCCGCTCGAGACCCGCCGGAGCGAGCTCGCTCAGACGCTCCACCAGGCGGATAGCAGGCTCGTGGGTCAACCCACCGAACATCACGTGCGCCATCTTCTTCAGCTGCTCGTGTATCGCGCCGTCCAGCGCAGGGTGACGATAGCCGTGGATGGCACACCACCACGAGGCCATCCCATCGATCAGCTCGCGGCCGTCCGCCAGCTGCAGGCGGACGCCCTGGGCGGAAACGACCGGCAGCGGCGCCATCGCCGCCGGCAGCGCCCCGTAGGGATGCCACACGCGCTCGCGGTCGAGCGCGAGCAGTTGCTGCCAGTCAGTGGGTAGGCCGCTGAGAGGCGCGCTGGTCAAGCGAGGCAAGGACGCAGGAAGCGAAATGTGCTCAGCACATGAGCGACCGAGGACGCGGCATCGCGCCGGCCAGCGCGCCTCTCAGTCCTCGTAGAGGGTGAAGTCACGCTTACGCGCGCCGCAGACCGGACAGAACCAGGTGTCGGGGATGTCCTCAAACGCAGTCCCGGCTGGGATGCCGCCGTCGGGATCGCCCTCGTCGGGGTCATAGATGTAGCCGCAGGACTCGCAGATCCAGCGCTGGAGGGTCTCAGTGGGAGCGCTCATGCTCGCGGGGTCTGATTGGGGTTGTTCATGCGACAAAGACTACCGGCAAGGTAGGGTCACCAGATGCGTGCGCCTGAGCGGGACGAGCGGCCGGGGCCCGGCGAGACGTACAACCCGGGGAAGCCCACACCGCCCCGTCAGGCGGCCAGCGTGATCCTGCTCCGGGGACTGAACGGTGACTCAGACGACCGGGGCGAGCTGGAGGTGCTGCTCGTCAAGCGCACGCCGAAGGCGCGCTTCATGGGCGGCGTATGGGTGTTCCCCGGCGGCGCCGTGGACGCCCACGAGGGGGATGGCGACGACGCCCACCGTGCGGCCGCCCTGCGTGAGCTGCGTGAGGAGGCAGGGATCGTGCTCGCCGACGCCGAGGAGCTGATCAAGTTCTCTCGCTGGATCACCCCGGCGGAGGTGCAGATTCGCTTCGACACGCACTTCTTCCTGGCGTCACTGCCCGCCGGCCAGGAGCCTGTGATCGACGGCGAGGAGTGCGTGGATCTCGGCTGGTTCACCCCCGCCGGAGCGCTCGACGCTTTCCGCTCAGACCAGATCTCGCTGGTGTTCCCGACCATCAAGCACCTGGAACAACTCCGTGAGTTTCCCTCTGCACAGGCCCTGCTCGACTACGCGCGCGGACGCGACGTGCAGCCTGTGCAACCACGCGTGATCCTCGAGGGTGAGGTCGCCCGCATCGTCCTCCCCGGAGAGCCCGGTTACTGATCCTAAACGTGGCTCACAGGGGGTTGTGGACGGTTAAACGCTTTTGGCAGTCGGTGTGTCTTTGGCGAGGGAGTCCACACGACGGTCTATCGCGCCGGTCACGATCTGCTGGGCGAAGCCGAAGACAGCCGCGTAGCCGAGAACGGCAGTCGTGCTGTTGAGCTTGATCGTGTCTATCACCCCGCCCCCAACAAGCAGCACACCGCCGACCGCAGTCGCAGCGCCGGCGAGGGTCTTGAGGACGAGCTGCTGGTTGAAGACCCGATAGGGCGTCTTGATCCGCTCGCCGGTGGCGAGCGGAATGACGATCGACAGCAGACCCCCGAGCATCCCCACGAGCTCGACAGCGAACACGTCGAATGGATGCGACGATCCACCGAGCGGGCAGGCCTTGTGCTTTCCAGTGGACGAGCATAGGTCGACGATGTCGCGATCGATCAGGTGGGCGACCCCAACCGCGACGAGCACGAGCAGGATGGGTACGCTCGCCGTGATGAGCGCGTTGCGCAGTGCCCGAGCTTCGACTTGGAGGTGGTCCGAGATGTCGATTGCCCGTTCGTAGATCCCTCGCAAGACGATCCCCGGCTCGGCGACAGATTTGGAGCTGTGCTCCAGCTGGAAGACCAAATTGGTGACCAACTTCAGCAAGCTCGATTGTTCGGGCAGTTCCGCGATCACCGCCTCCACGTGTTCGGCCTGAGGCACAAGCTCTGATTGCGGGTAGATCACGTACAGAGCCGCCTGCGCGCGATGGACGGCTCTCCACGTCTGCTCGATATCGCTGGCCGAGTAGAACCGGGTCAACCAGATCCAGAGGCGCCGCCTCACCGGCTGGTACCTACGCTCACACGGGAGCTGGCGCGGCGGCGTCATCGCCAAGAGGGCTTCGTCGAGAGCGCGTTCGACGCTCGCGACGATATCTCTGTCGGTGTTTGGCATCGACCCCAGCCGCTTGAGCTCGTCCCTGAGGTATGCATAGGACGAAAATGCAGGCGCACGCCAACTCGCAGTGTCTGCACGCACCGAACACTCGAGGTGGATGCGTGTCTTGCATGAGAGCCCTCCACAGCCGCCGCACTCGGAACCCCCCGAGCCACACTCGCACTTGGCGACTTCCGGGTCGAGCTTCCCCTTCGGGGGTCTACCTTTGCCGTCGTCCTGCGTGACCTTCGACATGCCCGCCTCCAGCTGTCACCCGACGTGGCACATCCGCCCAGTGAAATACGTGCCAACGCGCCAGGGATCACCAGCTTACTAACCTGTGGCGTCAATAGTCGAATGATCGGATCGATGCCGGTTGACAGACCATCAGGATCTCTGAATCGCTTGACGCCGCGGCATCTAAACTCCCACCATGAGTCCAGCGATTACCCTGGTCGTATCCGTCGTCACCTCCTCCACCGTGGCCGCGATCCTCACGGGGATCCTCAGTGGTCGCAATGAGCGCAAGAAGCAGCTTCACGAAAGCAGACGAGTCTTGGCCGGCGACTTTGGCGGCGAAGCAATGAACGCTCTAGCTGCGCTTCGACATTACAAGCCGACCACGCGCGCTGGACACCGCAACGACATGCTCCACATAGATTCATCGCTACGGGCGAGTCGGGCTGAAGCGGTGCGAGACGCCATCGACCGCCTTCGGCCTATGCGTGGACGTGTCTGGGTCACCTTTCCGGGAAGAAGCAGTAAAGGTGGCGAGGCTGCCGACGACCCCCATACGACTGCTGACTGGGCCGAGCACGTGATCCTCTGTCTGCGCAAGGCGGAAGAGGCATGCAATCGCTTCTGGACAGCATGCGAGGGTGATCCAAGCGGGCGTCCTGCCCTTGAGTCGAAGTTCGAGGTCGAATACGACAAGGCTAAGGACGCCGCATGGTCAGCACTCGACGAGTTTGCCCTGTCTGCCGCAAGCTGGCTTGAACAGAGTTTCTTCTTCCCTCGACGGCTCTGACGAGGTAGCGCCAAACCGGAGATGAGCGTCTCTGACAACACCACCATGGGAGTAAATGGAGGCTGACCGCCTGCATTGCGTGCTGTGATTGACCGTCGCGCTTCTCTGCGTGTCAAGTTCGCGCAGGATGGACTCAGCCGGCCGTCACGCTTGATCGGCGCATCACTGGGCAAACGACTCGGGCGATCCCAGTGTTCTTGTAGTTCTTCGCCCATGTTCGCTGGGTTTTGCGGACTATGAACCTGTCGGGGAGACAGGTGGTGGAGGGCTTGGTTGTGCGGGATTCGGCGGGGCGTGGGCGGTTTCGTGGGCGGTCCGAGCGCCGCGAGCCCATCTGTCGCTTCACGCCGTCTGTGCTCGTCGTCTCCTGGGGGTCGGTCGCGAAGGTGGCGAGCTGCGAGTGTCTCCTGCTGGGCTTGCCAGCTGGCGCTCGAGGTCGGTGAAGGCGTCGATGATCTCCGGAGCTTCGTAGGCGCGGTTGCGGCGGCCGATCGTGATCTGATGAAGGATCCCCGCCTGGACGAGCCGCTGGATCGCGTCGTTCGCCGGCTTGAACGTGCGCCCGATCAGAGTCGTGGCGCTGTCGGCGGTGAGAACCGGAGCACCGGGAAGCCGACGTAGGAGCAGGTCGGTCGCGGAGTTCGCGCGTACCCGCCCAAGGCGCGCACGCCACTCCTGCTCCAGCTCGGCCATACGTGACTCGAAGCCGGCAACGTCCTTCACCGCGCGGGTGCAGGCGCTCGCAAACGTGGCGATCCAGCGGTTCGTGCCCAATATCGCCTCATCGGAGTCCGCTGCGCCGACGTACCTTGTGGCAATCAGGCCCCCCACGGAGTCACGCGCGAGTGTGGCGAGAACGAGGGAGACAGGCGGGAGCACGCGGTCTGCCAGCCCGCGACGACGAAGTATCAGGTGGATGATCGCCCGGCCGGTACGGCCGTTCCCGTCAACGAAGGGATGGATGGTCTCGAACTGCGCGTGGGCAAGCGCCGCCTGCGCCACGGCGGGTAGGTCAGCACCGTTGCTGAAGGCGACCAAATCATCCATTAGCTGCTCGACAAGCTCGGGCGGCGGGGGCACGAAGGCGGCAGAGCAGGGGTTGTAGTCGCTGCCGCCAATCCAATTCTGCACGTCTCGGAAGCGGCCGCCGTGCTCCTCGAGTCTCGTCCTTGCAAGGAGCCTGCGGTGCAGCTCCAAGAGCAGCTCGACGGTG
This sequence comes from Solirubrobacteraceae bacterium, assembly GCA_036513795.1. Classification (GTDB taxonomy): domain Bacteria; phylum Actinomycetota; class Thermoleophilia; order Solirubrobacterales; family Solirubrobacteraceae; genus Palsa-744. The sequence continues at coordinate 17,443 of DATBYJ010000021.1, forward strand.
ATCTCATCGCCCCGGCCGACGTTGTCGAGGCCATGGCGCATCGCGTCGATGTTGCCAAGCACCTCAGTGGCGGTCACGTCTGACGTTTGCTCGCGCATCGAGCGAACGGCCTCGGCACGCAGCAGGCGCCGCGCGCCGATCTCGAGCCCCTCGATACGGGACGACGCGACAGACTCCGCTCGCAGCAAGATGCGCGCGAGAGCCTCGGTATCCGCGAGCGCCACCTCCTGGTAGTTCAGGCGCGCTATCGCCGCTTCTGCATCCGCGACATCCGCGGCGACATCCCCCGCAAGCACGAAGGCCCGCCCCAGGAGCCGACCGGGGACGTAGGCGTCGTAGTCGCACGACCGCCGCTCCCGGCGCGGGAGGCCGGCGTCAGCGATCTCGCTCGTCCAGTGTCGCTTTAGAAGCTCCGACATACCTGATCCCTATCGGAGTTTACTCCAAAACCTCCAATATGTGGCAGTTCTAATTGGAGCTTAGTCCACCCCGCACTCACTGACGACTATTGTCTGTCCATGCTGTACTGCCAGTTCTCGTCGCTCGTCCAACGCCTTGGCCGCGTGATCCACCCCACCTACATCCCGATATGGCTCAGCGAGCCGAACCCCGCGCTCGACGACGACAAGCCGATCGACCGCATCGTCCAAGGCGACTACCGCTCAGTCGCCCGCCTGATCTCTGGCCTCGAGGACACAGGCGCGAGCTGACACACGACCGAATCAGCGAGATGCAACAAGGATGAGTTCCAACGCTTGAACGTCCGACGTGAAGTCACGCAGCGTGTCGCCTGCGGTCCTTTCGCCCGTCGCTGCGGTCCATTTGCGGCCCCGCGCGCCGGGAACAGCCGAGGACAGGCGAGAACGCCCGAACCCAGAACCCAGTCATTGCGCGATTTTTGCTCCTGTTCGTGGATCTCTGACAGGTTCTGAACCTGCAACTTTTCATCGGGGAGACAGGTACAGGCTGGCTTTCCTATGCGGTTTTCGGGGCCTCTGCGGTCTTTTTGCGGTCCCAGTTCCGCCGCCGATACCACGGGCTGCGTGCCCCGTCGATCGACGGGTGCTCTGGCGCTGTTGCGCGATCCTCCACGCACTACAGACGTGGCCTTTTGGAGGCTCGCGGCACTGGGTGGGAGCGAATGTCTATCCGGGTGGGTATGGCGGCGCCACCCCCCATCCCCAGCGCGGCACCGGCGCGTGCGCGACGGTCTGCGCTTCGGGCTGGGAGTTGTGCAGCGCTAGACGCGAGCCCCACTCGGCATAGCCAACGATCGCGGCGCGGAACTCCGGGTCGGCCGGGAGTCCCGCGTCGTCGGCAGCACGGCTGAGCAAGGTCACGAACGCAAGCCGCTGCGCTGGAGTGATCCCGAGATCACGATGGCGGGCGAGCATGTGCTCGTAGCCTCCGCGCTTCTCGCTGTACGCCGCCGGGCCGCCCATGACCTCGGCCCACCAGTCGGTCACATGGACGCGGTGCTCCTCACTGACTTTCCCGCCAAAGAGCGCCGCGATATCGGGTGCATCCAGCTCAACGAGATCGTAGAATCGGTCCATCCAGCGTGCGAAAGCCTCGCGGCCACCCGCCCATTCGTAGATCGTCGGCGTCGAATCACCCACTTCGCCGAAAGCTAGCCGATCAATGAAGCTCTCCGAATCAAATCTGCTCCGTGATGCGGTCAAGGATGTGACCCTGGCCAGGGTGCTCGGCAACGGCGCCACTGGGACGCCGGCCCGGCCGGCGTCATCGTCATCGTCATCGGGGCCGTGCTGCTCGACAGCGCCTGCGACTGGGTCCCTGAGTGCGGAGCGGAGCTCTTGGAGATCGCCGAAGAGGACGGCCCCGTTTGACGCGGGTTAGCGAAACAAAGTTCGCCAATCAAGTCCTACATCAGACTCTGCTCGAAGACGTCGTGTCGGTAGTCAGGCAAGCTCGGCGGCGGACTCTTTCGACGCTCAAGCGCCGTGAACGCATCATAAGGCGGCCGCAACCGTTTCAGTATGGCCCGTTTGTCCGCCGGTTGTGAATGCCAAAACAGCCATGCCACGCGCCGGGGCTAATGCGGAAGGTGAGGCGCCAAGAGTTCAAGCGCCGCGTCGGCGACCCTGTCCTTCGAGTTCTGGGCGTCCTCGTCGGGTTGCAGCAGCTCGGCGAGCTCCAGGTCGAGTACCCGACGGCCGAGATCGTCGTGCTGGGCTTCATATTGAGCCTCGATGCGCCGCAGGCGCTCCAGTTCCATCGATGTCTCGAACAGGCGGTGGGAGTCCAGTTTATAGCGCCCGCGAACCCGCTCCAGCGCGAGCTCGGGGCTCGCGCGCAGGTAGATCACGACGTCCGCGTCCGCCGAGCCCTGATGCAAACGCGAGTAGGCGCGCTTGAACACGTCGAGATCCTCCGCCACCGTCAGCATGTCGCGTGCGAACAACAGGTCCTTCACGCGCGTGAAGTCGGTGACCGTCACCGCATCACGGTCGATCGCCCGCCAGGCATTCGCGTGCAGCAGCAGGAATGCGAGCTCCACCTCCAGATCGTGGCGTGCGTCGTCGCGATACACGGAGTCAAGGAACGGGTGGTCGTGGGTCGACTCGATCACGCACGCCGTCTGCAGCCGGGCGGCGAGCATGCGAGCGGTCGTGGTCTTCCCTGCCCCGGGCAGGCCCTCGAAGGCGACGATCATCAGGGTTCCACACACGCTGCGGGGCGCGCGGCCTGCGGGTGATGAGCTTCGTCCAGCCTCGCTTCGAGTGAATGCTCGCAGGCACGGACCTTCTGAAGTTCTCCTTTGGTGGTGGACAGGCCGCTCGTGAGCGCCAGCGCAGCCAGCACGAGCGCGGCGACAGCGATCAAGACCGAGAACACGCCCGCCCAGCCGACGCGACGCAGACGACCGACCGAACGTGTCAGCTCATGGACCGAGCTGGTCGGGCGCTGCCCCTGCGTGTAGCCGAATATCGGCTCGCGCCACTCCCGTTTGCCGCCCTTGAACAACCGCACGTTCGATGACGGGTTGTCCGTCAGCCACTGTTCGAGCTGCTGTGCGTCTGCGATGCCCTTCCACTGCGAGGTCACGGTGTCGGTTCGTGGGACGGTCTTGACGAAGTCGATCTTCGCGAACGGCTCGTCCAGGCGCATCTGGATGTCTTCGTTTGAGATGTTGTGAAGCGGACAGCCGAGGGCGCCCTGGAAACCCGGGTCGACCTGAGGGCCGGTGCCCAGCAACAGGCCCCTGTAGATGAAGTCGATCGCCAGGTCGAAGCGGCCCACGATGTAGTGCGGTAGGCAGAGCACCTGGCGCATCGAGACGAACACGATCGAGTTCTGCGGGATGACGAGGTGCGGCATCCGCTCGGTCAGCACCTTCTCCTTTCCCTCGACCAGGCACCGCGGTCCGAGTGTCAGCTCATAGCTGGCGGGCTTCAGGAGCTTTTGCTCAAACGGCCTGATCATTCCCCCGACTTCGTTCTCGTAGAACACGATCGTCTCCGCGTTCAACATCCCCTGAAGGTCGGGCCGGGGGTCGTTCCAGTACTTCTCGGTGAGCCCCAGGTCTGGGGGTTTGCGCCAATAGTCGAGCTTCGGCGGAGGGTGGCCGAGCGATTTGACGTTCACCCATGCAGCGGCGCGACTGCGCTTCAGCGCGTCTCGCCCTTCCCGCAACCCCCGCAGTACTTTGCTGCCCTTCAGCGTCGCTGGAAGCACGTGCGGGCTCATCGGGAGATTCCGGCAGCGAGCCTTGGCCGCTCGCCAAGATGAGCGTCCCGGCTCCCGCCTCTCAATCGGCAGGAGGCATCCATTGCCTGCTCCAGCGCCGCAGTTTCCGCAGCCGCTGTGGATCGTCCACGCGCAACTGGAGGTCGGCGAACCGGGGGCGACGCGGCAGGCGGGTGCCAGGTGGCTCGATCACGACGGCGCGCAGGCTCGGCCCGTGTTCTGCCAGCGCGCGCCAATAGTCCTCCAGATCATCGCCGGCCAGAATTTTGTCCGGCTCGGCCGCGTCCTGCACCTCGCTGGCGATGGCGAGTCCGAGCGCGCCTGCGTGAGCGCTGGCGCCCGCGCCGATCAGCATGCAGATCCCTACGCCGGCCGGTTCGTCCTCGCAGCGCTCACGCGGCTCGCTGTGCTGCATCCCCTCCGGCAGCGAGGGGGTGATCAGATAGCCCTCGGTGTCGTCACCGAGGGCCTCGTGCAGCTCGGCGAGGTAGAAGGAGCCGACGACCGCGGAGGTCGCGGCGTCCAGCTCGTCGTGGGTCAGTGCGCCCGCCGGCCGCAGCCCGCGCAGCCCGAAACGCTCGAGGCCGTTCTGCAGTTGGTTCAGCGACGCGCGCTTGCGGGGGATCCGCATGATGTCCTGTGCGGCGCCTGGGTAGCTCTCGATCACCTCGACCCCCTCTGCTCGCAGGGCCTCTGCGATCGCGATCCCGCGGCGCGTCAGCGCCTGCATGCTCTGGATCAGGCACGGGTAGACGTTTACGCCGCGGCGCTTGAGCGTCCGCTCACAGTGGCGGGTGATGCCGAACGATCGGCACTCACAGCTGTCCTCTGTGCAGTCACGCCCGGCGGGCAGCGCCAGCGGCGAGTCGATCGAGACGATCCGCGGGCTGCACGCGAGCGTCCGCGCGAGGATCTCCTCGGTGCTCGAGAGCATTCCGGTGATGACGGTTACGCCTTCCAGTAGTGCCCAGCCGCTCGGGCGGCTCTCGGAGCCAGTCAGGTCGATGCCGACGATCCGCGCGTCCGGGTCGCGCATCCGGGCGGTCAGGTCGCCGATCGTGACACGGGGCTGGGTGCTGCGCCGCTGCGGCAGCGCGAGGGTCTGGCGGCCGACCTTAAGGGTGCTCGCGCCGGCGCTGACCCGGGGCGGCCGCACGGCCGGGGTCGGTGTGCGCCGCGTCCGTGGCAGGCCCGCGGGCAGGTCCGGGTCGAACAGGCGCTGCTCCTCCGCCGGGCGGCCGCGGTCCTCGGTCAGGCTCTGGTAGAGCCGGTCGACGACGAGCTCTGCCAGCGGGCGCAGCACGCACGTGTCGGCGGCGTTGTAGCGCACCAGATCACGCAGCGAGCTCCGCCGGCCCTCGTATTCGTATTCGCTCCAGAGGACCGTCGCCTCGTGTCCTGTGATGTCGGTGAGCTCGGCGCCGCGGTCGAGCTCGGCCTCGTGCTCGACGGTCTTCAGCGACCCGGCCAGGCCGACGCGGCGCGCGAGGAAGCGCAGGTCGACGTGGGCGCGCGGCAGCTCGAGCTCGGGGAATGTGCGGGCGATGAACGGCAGGTCGAACAGGGCGCCGTTGAACGTGATCAGCCCCTTGGCCTCACCGAGCACCTCGACGGCGTCGGCGAGGTTCGCGCCGCGCACGAAAGTGCGGTACTGCCCGGCGCTCTCGATGCCGATCATCGTCAGCTCGTCATAGGTGGACAGGCCGGTCGTCTCGATGTCGACGGCCACGAACTGCGGCCCGAAGTCCGCGAAGGCCCGCCAGCGCTCGCTGGCGGGCAGCTCCATGAAGAAGTAGTCGAGGTCCCCGCACTCCAGGGCGCGGCGGGAGCGCTCCAGCGCGCCCGCGATGTTCGCACGGCGCGCCAGCGGGGTGCGGGCCAGGGTCTCCCAGTCGAGGATCCCCGCCTGCCACAGCCGCCGCTCGGTCTTCGGGCCGATGCCCTCGAGGTGCACGAACGTCTCGGGCAGGATGCCCTCGCCGGCGGGGGGTGTGCTGCTGCTCATCGGGGTCAACTCTCAATCACCGCGACAGGCGCTGTGCTGCCGGTCGGTAGGGGGTTTTCGCGCGCGGCGGGCAGAGGATTTGTGGGCCGCAGTACACCCTGAAGCCTCAGATGCACCAGTTCATGTTCGCGCGGGGACCGGACGGACTCGAAGAGGAACAGAGCAGCGCACCGAGGGCCTATTTCAGCGGCGGCAGCCTACGCAGCGCGGCGACTTCGTGTTCGAGAACGTCGACCTGGTGGGTCAGCGCGCTGCGGCTGGAGTTGGAATCTTCGACCAGGCTGTAGACGGAGACGAGGATCGCCGCGAGCGCGCCGACGACCGCGAGCAGCGCGAACACCGAGAA
>DATBYJ010000022.1:0-2579 GCA_036513795.1 Solirubrobacteraceae bacterium
CGACTGCCCACTACAGCGGCGCTTCCGTGACGCCCATGCCGCCACCGCCCACTTCCAGGTCAACCCCGCCATCTGGGAGCTCACCGGGCGCGTGCTGCTCGGCGTGCCCACGCGGACCGAGCAGTTGTAAGCCGGAGCGCCCGACCCCCAGCTCATGGCAACAGCTCAAACGCCTCACGATGGCGTGGCACAACCGCCGTAAAGTGGCGACGGTCAAGCGTCACGATGATTGGCGCTTGGAGCCGCTCCGCAAGCGCGATGACCGATGCGTCAGTTCCTCCAAGCGGGAAGTCCGCGTACTTCTCCACAAGCTCCGCCATACGACTGAAGTCCTCCCCACTCGGCCCCTCAACGTCAAGGCTCCCGATGCCGCGCAGAAACCTGCTCTCAGCTGCAGCCCCCAACCTCCGTCCCGCGAAGTACGTTGCCTCCGCGATCACGAGCGCAGGAACGACCAGCCGGAGATCCGCCCGCGATAGCGCCAGTAGAGACGCGGCGTGATCTTGGTCATCTGAGTCCGCCGCCGCATAGAGCGGACCAGCATCAACTACGGCCAGAGACGTCATTCCACTCCTGCTCGAGAAGCTGCTCCATATCCCTGGCAGTCGAGCGATGACCGCTGCCACCAAGGTCAGCAAACGGCAGCTCCCGAGGCTTACCCTCGACTAGACCTAGGTACTCAGCCAGTGCTGTGCGAGTGACCTCCGACGCAGAGGAATGTCGCCTCTGGACCTCTCGGTTGAGAGCCTGCGCGAGATCGTCAGACAGGGATATTGTGGTGCGCTTCATACCTGCATACTAACATCAGGCATGTTGCATCCGACATGCTGCATCAGACATGTTGCGCTCTTCTCCTGCTTCACTACACGCCATGCAGCAGCCCCTCGGCGAGCAGGTCGACTGGACGCCTGCGCGGCTTCCCACGGGTACCCCACTCCGTGGCTCATATGTACTGGCTCGCCCGTTCCTGCCCGACGCCGACGCCCAGCCGCTGTATGCCGCGTCGCATCCTCCTGACGGCGACCTCGCGACCTGGACCTACCTGCCCGACGGCCCCTACGAGAGCGCCCAGCACCTGCGGGGAACGCTCGAGTGGGCGCTCAGCACCACCGACGCCGTGTACTTCGCGCTCGCGCCGCTGCCCCAGGAGCGCCCGCTCGGGATGGCCTCCTACATGCGCATCGTCCCCGAGCTCGGCGTGATCGAGATCGGCCATGTGTGGTTCGGCACCGGACTCCAGCGCACCACAGCCGCCACCGAGGCCATCTACTTGCTCCTGCGCAATGCCTTCGACGAGCTCCGCTACCGCCGCGTGGAGTGGAAGTGCAACGCCCTCAACGCCGCCTCCCGCAAGGCAGCCGAGCGCTTCGGATTCACCTTCGAGGGGGTTTTCCATAAGCACATGATCGTCAAGGGCCGCAATCGCGATACCGCGTGGTTTGCCATCACCGACGATCAGTGGCCCGCTATCCGCAATGGTTTCGAGGCCTGGCTCGCACGGGAGAACTTCGACGCACACGCACGGCAGCGGCACTCGCTCGGCGAGTTGATCGAGCGCTCGCGCAACGCGCGTTGAGCGGCCTCGCGCCTGCCTGAGATCAGCTCGCTGAGCCGCTCGCCGCGCGCTCAGCCGTTTGCTCGGCCGTGTGTTCGAGGATCGCTTCGCAGATCTCCGGCCACAGCGGCCGCGGGCGGTCGTGGCCCATGTTCTCGATCAGCAGCAGACGGGCACCCGGGACAAGCTCGGCCGTGCGTTCGCCGCCGCTCGGCGCGATCAGCGTGTCGTCAAGGCCGTGCACCACAAGCGTGGGGACCTCAAGCTGGCCTAGTCCCTCAGCGCGTGACCCGCTCGCGATCATCGCCGCCAGCTGGCGAGACGCGCCCTCCGGGCAGTAGCAGCGGTCATAGCTTTCGCCCGCCAGCTGGCGGGCCTCCTCCAGTTCCGGGTACTTCTTCGACCGCCAGATCAGCGTCCGCTTAGCTGCCTCCACATAGCCCGCCCGGTCCGATGGCGGCGGTGTCAGCAGCGCCTGCTGCGCCTCCGGCGTGGAGCGTCCGAACTGCGACTCGCCCGTCGTCGACATCACCGAAGTGAGCGTCAACAGCCTCTCCCGGTGCTCGATCGCCATCGTCTGCGCGATCATGCCGCCCATCGACACACCAACCACATGCGCTTGCTCGATGCCCAGCGCCGTCAGCAACCCGAAGCCATCGTCAGACATGTCGCTGAGGGTGTAAGGCGCAAGCTCCCTCGCCTTCTCGAAGTCGCCAGCCGACGCCGCCGCGATCACCGCTGAGGTCTCAGCGCCCTCGCCGTCCAGCTTCGATGACAGCCCGCAGTCGCGATTGTCGAACGCGATCACAAAGCGCCCGCCCGCCGCCAGACGCTCGCAGAACTCCCGCGGCCAACTGATCAGCTGCGAGCCATACCCCATCACCGCCAGCAGCGGTCGCTCAGCGGACGAGCCGAAAGTCTCGTACTCAAGCGTTACGCCCTGCGGTGTCCTGATCTGCGCCATGCAAAGCAGGATGTCACGGCAGCGCACCCCGCGCACCGCATCGCACGGCAGCGCACCCCG
>DATBYJ010000023.1:0-27421 GCA_036513795.1 Solirubrobacteraceae bacterium
GAGATCGTGTACTCGCCCGGCGACCAAGGCTCCAACGGGGCGGTTGCGATGGCGCTCGAGATGGCCGCCGAAGACTCCTCCTACTACATGCCCTACCAGTACGGGAACCTTGCCAACCCCAACGCCCACTACAACGGCACGGCGCTCGAGATCCTGGAAGAGCTCGACGAGGTCACCGCATTCGTCGCCGGTCTGGGCACAGGGGGCACGCTGATGGGCAACGGCAGGCGGTTGAAGGAGGAGTTGGGCGATGCCGTCAAGATTGTGGCCGCCGAGCCGATGCAGGGCGAGCCGGTGCAGGGTTTGCGCTCGCTCGATGATGGCTTCATCCCGCCGATCATCGACATCTCGCTGCTCGATCGCAAGATCTTCGTGACCAACAGCGACGCGATCGTGTGGACACGCAAGCTGCTCGACGAGGAGGGGGTGTTCGCGGGGGTCTCCAGTGGGGCGATCGCGAGTATCGCCGTGCGGATCGCCGGCGAGCTGGACGAGGGCAACGTCGTGTTCGTAGTGGCTGACGATGGCTGGAAGTACCTCTCCAGCGGCATCTACACGCTGCCGGTTGACGAGATCGAGAACCTCGAGTCAACCGTGTGGTGGTAGGCGCGCTCGCCGAGCGCGCCGGGTACCGCCAGCAGGAGTCATCGCCATGGTGATCAGCAAAGAGCTGCTCGACGATGTGATTGCGCACGCGCGCGAGGAGTTCGACGCCGAGTGCTGCGGCACGATCGCCTATAGCGGCCCTGCGGACGAGGCTGCTTCGAGCGCGGTGGCGGTCCGCCGCGCCACCAACATCTTCGCCTCGCCTAAGCGCTTTGAGATCGACGGCAAGGAGCTTCTGGGAATGCTGGGCGAGTTCGACGAGCAGGGCTGGGAGCTCGGCGCGATCTACCACTCCCACACCCACACCGACCCCTATCCCTCCCAGACGGACATCAACTTCGCCGCCAATTGGCCGGGTCTCGAGTGGGTGATCGTCGGGCTCGGCGGCGATCAGCCCGAGGTCCGCTGCTACTTCATCGACGGGGCCACCGTCAGGGAGGTCCCGCTCGAGGTGCGCTGATGAGGGAAGAGTCCATCGTCTGCCCCAAATGCGGGCGCGCGCACGCGCCCAGCGAGCGCTTCTGTGAGGCGTGTGGCATGCCGCTGGTGCACACCCCCGGAGCTGAGATAGACGCGAGCGAGCGCCAGCGCAAGGCGCGCAAGATCAAGCCCCAGTACGCCGAAGGGCCGCTCGTGAAGGTCGCTCTCGCCAAGGGTCAGCCAGAAGCCGAGTTCATCGCGGGACTGCTACTCGAGGAGGGTATTCCGTGCCTGCTGCGCAACTCGATTGCCGGCTATTCGCCGACCATCAATCGGTGCGACGTGATGGTCCCCGAGTCAGGAGCCGACGCCGCCCGTGAAGCGCTCGAGTGGGAGCGGCCGGCCTAGACGAGGACGGGCTGACCGGCTTCTGAAGTGATCGATCGGATCTCCTCGGAAGCGCGCTCGAACTCGGCGTCTGAGAGCACGGGGGTGCCCTCGAAGGGGAGTTCGCGGGCGAGTTCGATCCAGGCGTTGGGGCCGGTGTAGTCGTCCTTGACCTTCACTGTGACGGGCCGCGGGATGCGGTAGGTGCGCAGCAGCAGTACGTGTAGCGGCTGGCGTCCACGCCAGCCGAGGCGCTTTTCGGCGTAGTCGGGTGTCCACACGTAGAAGGGGGAGAGCGCATCCACACATCGCGGGTCGACAATCGTGAAGTGATCGGTGACTTCCGCCCACGCGCGGATGCGCACGCGGTCGGGCTGCTGTAGGGGGGCGCCTGAGACAAATGTATGCAGCGGCGGCTCGCCGTCGCTCCAAACGCCCTCCTCGAGAGCGCGGCGCAGCTCCGGCTGATGAGACTCGCGCACGAGGTCACCGGGCTGGTGATCGAACGTGGGGTACAGGAAAAACCGCTCGTGGGGGAGCTTGAAGGGCTTGGCAGCCGGCGGCAGGCCCTTACGGAGAGTTAGGAGCTGCTCGCCTTCCGCCAGCGCGCGGACGGTGACAGCCCATTCTTTGAAAGCAATTGGCATAGGAAAAGAACGGAGTGAGGGGAACGACAGATATAAACAGCGCAGGTCGCCCAGAGGGAAACACGGCGCGATGCATTAACCATACGAAACATGGACCGAAATCCCAAATCCCCTGCAAATAGCGACTTTTTTTTGCCACCCAGCCAATGTGGCGCTGCGGACGTGCTACAAGCGCCGACCCGCGAACCCCTCCACGGCCTCGATCATGGCCGCGTAGTCATCATCGGCGTGGCCGCGGCCCATCGTGGCGGCGAGCACGTCCCTTGCGTGGCCGGCGGACGGGAACGGCACGCCCGCCTTCTGTGCCTCCTCAAGGCACAGGCGTACGTCCTTGAGCATGTGGGCGGTCTTGAACAGCGTGGTGTAGTCGTGCTCGCGCATCGCCCCCGACTTGAGCGCAAGCTGCGCGGACGCTCCCGAGCCGGCGGATGTCACTTCCACGAGTGCGTCCAGATCGATCCCGGTGGCATGCGCGAGCAGCAGCGCCTCGGCCATCGCTGCGGCGTTGGCGGCGCCGAGGGAGTTGTTGATCAGCTTGAGCATCTGTCCCTGTCCGAGCTCGCCCACATAGGCGATCAGCCGGCCCATGTTCTCCAGCAGTGGCCGCACGCGCTCGAAGCTCGCGCGCTCACCGCCCACCATGATCGTCAGCGACCCCTCCTCCGCGCGGGGGGACGATCCCGTAACGGGAGCATCGAGCATGCCCACCCCGCGCTCGCCCAGCACGGCGCCGATGCGGCGCGTGTCGGCAGGGCCGATCGTGGACATGTCCACGCACAGAAGGCCAGGACGGGCGGCCTCGATGACGCCGCCCTCGCCGAGCAGCACGGAGGCGACCTGCTCCCCGTCCACAACCATGCTCACGACCACATCGCTGTGCTCGGCGACCTCGGCGGGAGTGGACAGCGCGTTGGCACCTTGCTCCGCCGCCCACGCGGCTGCCTTGCCGGGGGTGTGGGTCCAGACGTTCAAGGGGAAGCCGGCGCGAGCGACGTTTGCGGCCATCCGCGAGCCCATGATCCCGAGGCCGAGGAAGCCGACAGAGCCGAACTCCGGCGGCGATTCGTGCTCGGCGGGCGCGACGTTGTCGTTCTCAGGCATGTCCGAATCCTCCTCCGCCGGGGGTTTCAACGCGCAGCCGCTGGCCTGCGTGCAGGATGCCGGTGATCTTAGATCGCAGCGGCCGACCGTCCAGCAGATCGACCCCGGGCATGCCGGACTCGCCGCCGTCGACGCCGTGGGGTGCATGGCGGCGGCGCTCGGCTATCAGCGAGAAGGTCATCTCAGTGAGTGCTTCCAGCTCGCGCACTACGCCGTCACCGCCGCGGTGCTGTCCTTCCCCACCGGATCCGTGGCGCAGGGCGTATTCGACCACCCGCAGCGGGAATTCGCGCTCAAGCGCCTCGATTGGCGTGTTGAGCGTGTTGCTCATCGCCACGTGCACGCCGCTCGGCCCGTCCGCGTGTGCGCACGCGCCCTGACCGCCGCCAAGCGTCTCGTAGTAGGAGAAGCCTGCAGTTCCCGCGCCGGAGTTCGAGGCCGCGCCCGACGCGGCGCTTGCGCCGGCGCCGAGCGTGAGGTTGTTCATCGTGCCCTGTCCTTGCGCGTGTCCGAACGCACTGAGCACGAGGTCGGCCACGCGCGAGGAGGTCTCCACGTTGCCCGCCGCCACGGCTGCGCCGGGACGGGCGTTGAGGATCGTGCCCAGCGGGGCGCGCACCTCGATCGGACGGTAAGCGCCGGCGGTGGACGGGATGTCGGGGTCGGTCAGCACGCGCACGGCAAACAGGCAGGCAGAGCGGGTGACGGCCAGCGGGCAGTTGAGGTTGCCGTCGTGTTGTGGTGCGCTGTCGGAGAAGTCCAGCAGCACGCGCTCGCCGTCGATCACTGCGCGCAGGCGCAGCAGCAGGTCGCCGTCCTGGCCCTCGAGCACATCCTCGGCATGCAACTCGCCGTCTGGGAGCAATGCCAGGCAGGCGCGCGTGCGCCGCTCGGAGTAGTCGAGCACCGCGTCGGTGGCCGCCCGCAGCCCGTCCGCGCCGAGCCGCTCGGCGATCTCCGCCAGTCGCTGGCAGCCGGTGCGGTTGGCGGCGATCTGCGCGCGCAGATCGGCCCGGCGCTCCTGCGGTTGGCGCATCCGCGCCACCAGGGACTCGATCGCTTCCTCACTGAGGGGCATGGGGGAGATCACCACGCCCTCGTCATCCAGGGTGTGGCTGTCGGCTGGCATCGACCCGGGCACGGATGCGCCAACGTCGGCGTGATGCGCACGGCTGGCCGCGAAGCCGATTAGTTGGGAGTTCGCGTGGTCGAACGCGGGCGTGATGACGGTGATGTCGGGCAGATGAGTACCTCCCGCGTATGGATCGTTGAGGATCCAGGAGACGCCGGGGGAGTGGTGCTCGCCGAGCACCGACGCCACGGCCGCGGGCATCGCCCCGAGGTGGACGGGGATGTGCTCGGCTTGCATGATCATCTGGCCGTCGGTGTCGAACAGCGCGGTGGACGCGTCGCGGCGCTCCTTGATGTTGGAGGAGTGCGCCGAGCGGATCAGCACGACGCCCATCTCGTCGCACGCCGCACGCAGCGCGCCGGTGACGATTCGCAGCTCGATCGGGTCCAGTCCGCTCATGTGGCCGCGTCGCGTAGATGGATGGTTCCGTGCTCGTCGACGCTGCCCGACCAGCCGGGTGCGATCAAGAGCATCGTCTCGGGCATCGCGCACAGACAGGGGCCGGACACGGTGCTGCCGGGGGCAAGCTCGCCACGTAGAACGGTGGTGGCGGTCGGCTCGCCGTCGAAGAAGACCTCGCGTACCTCGGTCACCGGCGCGTCGCTTGTCGCCATGGTTGGTCGCAGCGTCGAGGCTTTGCCCCAGGCGGACACGCGGATGTTGACGAGCTCCACGTCGGCGTCCTCGTCGCGATAGCCGTAGCGCAGCTCGTGTGCGGCAGCGAACGCCGCGCGCAGGCCCTCGGGGTCGAGTGCGGCTGGGTGGCCATCAGCGGCGGCTGGGCGGGTGGAGAGCTCCTCCTCGATGGGGAGCTCGAAGGACTGCCCGCGATAGCGCAGCTCATAACGCACGCGCACCCGCGCAGGCGCCTCAGCGGGCGCCGCGTGAGCGAGGGCTCCGTCAGCGAGTGCTGCGTCGGCGAGTGCTCCGTCGCCGGGTTCTGTGTCGGTGGGGCCTACGTCAGCGAGTGCCGCGCTTGCTGCGTAGATCAGCGCGTCGCGCTGTTCGGCAAGCACGGATGCCGACAGCGCCTGCGCGCCCGGCGCGCCGAGCATGACCGTGCGGGCGATGTCGCGCCGTGGCGCGGCGGCGGCCAGGCCGAGCGCGCTCAGCACGCCCGACGCGCGTGGGCAGAGAACGCGAGAGATGCCAAGGGCACGCGCCAGCGCGAGCGCGTGTAGCGGGCCGGCCCCGCCGAACGGCATCAGCGCAAAGCCCCGTGGGTCGATGCCGCGCTCGACGCTCATCACTCGCAGCGCTCCCAGCATCTCCGCCTCGGCGACGCGCACGATGCCTTCCGCGCACTCCAGCAATCCAAGATCGAGCTCACCCGCCAGCCGCGATATCGCGGCCTCGGCGGCATTGCGATCGAGCGACAGCCCACCGGCAAGGGGGGAGTCCTCGAGCAGCCGCCCGAGCAGGAGGTTGGCGTCGGTGACCGTCGCCTGCTCGCCGCCGCGGCCATAACAGGCGGGCCCCGGGTCGGCTCCCGTCGATGCCGGCCCAACGCGTAGCGCGCCGCCGGGGTCGCACCATGCGATCGACCCGCCGCCGGCGCCCACCGTGTGGATATCCAGTGCCGGTAGCGCCAGCGGTCGTCCTGCGATCGTGCGCTCGGCGGTCTCTGGCACCTGGCCACCGTCGATCAGACACACATCGCAGGAGGTCCCGCCCATGTCGAAGCACAGCACCTCTGGCTCGCCGGCGAGCTGGCTCAGCGCCAGCGCTCCGCCCACGCCGCCCGCGGGACCGGAGAGCACGGTCAGCGCTGCGTGCGCGCCGGCGTGTTGCACCTCGGTGAGCCCGCCTGAGGACTGCATGATCTGCGGCTCGCACAGACCGAGCGTGCGCGCGTCTGTGGACAGGCGCTTCAGATAGGAGGACAGCAGCGGCGATAGGGCTGCGTCGAGCACGGTCGTTGCTGTGCGCTCGTACTCGCGAAAAGTGCCCACGAGATCGCATGACAGCGATACGTGCACTCCTGGAAGCAACTGCGCGATCTGGGCGCCGAGCAGGCGCTCGTGGCTGGCGTCGGCGTAGGAGTGAAGCAGCGCGACCGCTATTGCCTGCGGCGCGGCGTGTGCGAGCTCCTCGATCAGCGCACGCGCTGCAGCTGGGTCGAGCGCGAGCAACGGGCCATCGGGGCCCATGCGCTCGGGCACACCAAAGCGCAGCTCCGCGGGCACGAGCGGCGCGGGCATCGCGTCACACAGCCTGTAGAGGTGCGCACGGTTCTGGCGCGCCAGCTCGATCACGTCGGTAAAGCCCGCCGTCGCGAGCAGCGCCGTGCGCGCGGTGTGACCCTCGAGCAGCGCGTTGGTGGCGACCGTCATGCCGTGCGCGAAGCGCTCCACATCCTGTGGGCGTGCTCCAGCTCGCTCGAGCACTAGACGCACAGCCGCCAGCACGGCGATCGACTCTTCCGACGGTATGGAGGGGACCTTGGCGGTATGGACCGCCGCGCGGTCGTCGAGCAGGACCGCGTCGGTGAAGGTGCCGCCAACGTCCACACCCAGGAGCATGGCCCGCAGACTACGCGAGGCTCACGCTGCCGCCAGCTCGCGATCCTCGGTGTCGGCGAGATGTTGATGCGATGGGCAGTAGCCGTTGTGCGGCAGCGGCGTGCGCTGACAAGCGGCGCCCTTGCGGGTCGTGGCGCGGCACTGCGGCGGCGCACCGCTGACGGCGGTGTAGCCCTCGTGGGGATGTTCAGCAAGGAACAGCTCCGCGTAGCCCATATAGCGGTTGACTACCAGACGAACGTGTCCCTGAGCGGACATCGGGAAGTAGCTACGGATGTCGAGGAACAGGGTGCGGGCAGGGCGGGCGAAGTAATGGCGATCGGTAGCCAGGCGGGTGATTACCTGCTCGCACGCATGCAGCACGGCGGCGTGGTTGGCGCTCGATGGCGCACCGGGCGGTGGCGGCGCGATCTCGGAAGCAAGTTCCCGGTAGATCGCTCGACTGAACTGATACATGGTGACTACTCCTCACCCTCTCTCTAGCTCGGGTCTCATTTGGAGCACACCCGCCATTCCTCAAAGACACCGTTTGCTCTGAAACCTTCCGTCCCAGTACGAACAACACGCCACCCATTAGAAAGGATCGACCTAAAGAGCAGCGAACGATTTTCTTATGTAGGCGCCACTGGAGCCGAATGCCTGCCCTGTCCGCGATGTCGCTTAGGGGTCTCGCGCTCTACATGCCTCAACTGACGCTCTCCAGTGGGCTTCAGGGCATCGAATTGATGCGCTGTGTTCGGGTCAAACATCCGCGTAGTCGCCTACATGTGCCGTCATCTAAGTCAGCTGGTGGCCGATCAGTCAGTAGGCCGCTGTGCCCTCGTCGCCACGACGTTCCATGCGCTTGGTGGCCAGGACGTACGAGATGGCTTCGACTACGTCTTCGCACGCCGCAAGCGCGATAGCCAAGACTTCATCGCGGTGGTTCATACGACTGGGGTGGCGGGCGAGCAGGTCCACGCTGGCCGCTACGGCGATGCCTCTTACTTCGGGCTGAGCCCTCGTCCCCACGATCTCTACCTCGAGGAAATGTGGGAGATGCCCAGCAAGGACGAGCTGAAGGCAATGGCGCCCAGGCAGGGTGCATGGTTCGCTGCCGAGAGCATCCGCGATATCTATTTCCGGGTCCTGCCGACCGAGGACAAGAAGGTTGGTGTGACGACGCGCGTTGGCGTTGCCGGTATCGAGGAGGCGATACGACAAGAGCGCTACCGAGTGGCCAACGAGATCGCGACCGCCATCACCACGGTGGTGGACAACCCGGATGACCACGCTGAGGCCGATGCCGCATTCACGCGCACGCTACACGCGGTCGAGCGCGGCTACCGTGACGCGCCACGAGGGCAGGACGTAGACGGAGACGAGCAGTACAGGTACTGGATAGGTGTCACACAACGGCTCATCGAGTTTGGCGCGGCAGCGACCGCCCTCGCCGCTGAGGGCGATTTTCATCGTACGGCGAGACACATAGCGTCTGCGGCGGTCATGGGTCAGCTGCGACTCCGAGTTCCACCGTCGCCTTGGGAGCGATGGATCAAGACGGTGGGCGAGGAAGCACACAATCTGCGCAACGAAGGCGGGATGGTCAACAACTGGGCGTATCAGGCCCTGATCGGTCTCGTGGTTGAGGAGATCAGCGCGATCCACAACGCCGAGTGGGATTTTCCCGCGGAGTGAATGACCGCTCCGCAGGTCAAGCCCAGCTCTGCCAGGCAATCTCCTGCTCATCACACACGGTCACGTGGCGGTAATCGAGCGCGGGGTCGCGCTCGGGGTACTCCGCGCGCAGGTGCGCGCCGCGACTCTCCGTGCGTGCGAGCGCACAGCGGGCGATCAGACGGGCGAGTGGATGGCGGTCCCCCAGCAGCCGCGTCAGGCCCTCGCCGGTGCGCACAACGCCCGCGTCCTGCCACAGGGCGGCCCTGGTCGCCGCCTCGGCCGTCGCCGGCGCGGGCAGCTCGCGCAGGGCTTGCAGATCGTGCTCGCTGGCAGGCGCGAACTTGGGCGCCTCGGCGGCCAGCGCGTCCGCGACGGCGCGACGGGCGAACACGAAGCACTCGCTGAGCGAATTGGACGCGAGCCGGTTGGCGCCGTGCAGGCCGGTGCAGGCGGACTCGCCCACCGCATACAGGCCGGGCAGCGTCGAGCGCGCGTGCAGGTCGGTGACGATGCCCCCCATCATGTAATGCGCGGCCGGTGCCACGGGAATCAGCTCGCGCGTCGGGTCCAGCCCGGCATCGCGCAGCGAGGCGACCACGTTGGGGAAGTGCGCCGGGTCGATCGCGCGCATGTCAAGCCCCACCGACTGTTCGCCCGATTCATCAAGCAGCGCTTGAATCGCGCGTGAGACCTCGTCGCGGGGTGCCAGCTCATCGACAAAACGCTCGCCGTTTGCGTCGTGCAGCGTTGCCCCCTCGCCGCGGATCGCCTCGGTTACGAGGAAACCCTCGCGTCCAGGTACGCCAATGACCGCCGTAGGGTGAAACTGCAACAGCTCCAGATCTGCCAGCGTGGCGCCAGCGGCGTGGGCCAGCAGCAGCCCCACACCCTGAGAGCCGGGCGGGTTGGTCGTGCGCGACCATAGCGCCGCCGCGCCACCCGTGGCGATCACCACTGCGCGCGCGTTGATCACGCGCCCGTCGTCGCAGATCAGCCCGCGGCAGCTTGGCTCAGTTGCGTCCGCGTCCCTGTCGTCCGAGTCCCTATCGGTCCACAGCGCCTGCGCACGGGCGCGCTCAAAGACCGTGATGCGCGGCTCCTCCGCCGCGAGCGCTGAGAGCTGGCGCACCACCCGCCTGCCCGTGGCGCTACCGCCCGCATGAACCACCCGCCTGACCGAATGGCCGCCCTCCAGCCCCAGCGCCAGCTGCCCGAAGCGGTCCCCGTCGAAGCGCACGCCCAGAGCCTGGAGATCGTGTACGCGGTCGGGTGCCTCGCCTACCAAGGCTTCCGCCGCCGAACGCCGCACCAGCGCCCGGCCCGCGAGCTCGGTGTCCTTTAGGTGCAGCTCGAAGCTGTCATCTGCTGCAAGCGCCGCCGCGAGCCCCCCTTGAGCCCAGTAGCTGGCAGTCTGCGCCAGCGGCGTGGCCGAGATCAGCACCACGTTTGCGTGATCACGCGCGGCGCACAGTGCGGCATACAGCCCAGCCGCGCCCGCGCCCACCACTGCGATGTCGGCGTTGTGGATACTCGCCGAGGAAGGGTCGCGCATCGCCGGAACCGTATCTACCGGGCCCACTTGTGTGCTACTTGCCCGCTCCCGGTTGCGGCCGGTAGTGCAGATGCCTAGCCAGCGGATCCCGTGCCGGGCAGGACTTTGCCAGTGCTCGCTTTACGCAGCGCTTCTTCGGTGCGTTTTTCGATCGAGCGTTTGGTCGTGCCCGGCGTCGTCGAGCTGGTCGTCCCCGGCGTGGTGCTGCTAGGGGCGGTGCTCGTGGGAGTGCTAGCAGTCGTTGGAGTGGTCGGGACTGTCGTGATCGGGGCAGCCGCTGCCGGCGTGGTCACGGTGGTGGTGCTGGCAGGCACCGGCGCCGAGCCTCCGGCAAGGCTCACAAGAGCGGCCGCGAGCGCCCCGAGGGCGAGTACCACCACGACTGCCAACGCACCGATCGGTCGCTTCCAGCTTGGGGCCGGCGCCAGACGCGTACGGGCGGCAGCGCCGCAGCTCAGGCACCACGACTGCTCAGGGTGCAGTGGTGCACCACACACCGGACATGCCTCACCGCCAGTGGTGGGCGAGGGGGCGCCGACGGGCGTGCCGCCGTGCGGGGTGCCTGCGTGAGGCGGCTGTGAGGTGGTGGCGCTCACGAGCCCGATACGGGCGGGCTGATGATTTCGGTAGGCCCGTCCTCGTCGCTCGGCGGCGTCGATGGTGCGGCTGGAGCCGAGGACGGCGACGGTGACGGCGGCTGTTGCGTGGGCAGCGGTGCGTGTGCACTGGCCGGCATGGAAACTGGGGCGGGAGCCGCTAGGGGGAGATCGGCTTGGTGGCTGATCGAGAATCCACAGTTCGGGCAGAAGTTATCTTCGCTGGAGTGGATCGCCGCGCACCGAGGACAAGCTGTGATGCCGGCCTCCCGCAAGATGGTCACCGGCCGACGCTCCCCCAGCACGCCTTCCAGCGCGCGCAGCTCGGTGTCGATGTGCCCGAGCGTCGTCAGCTTGGCGAGAACCAGCGCGTCGTTGCGCTGCCCGAAGCGGTGCAGGTTGAACACCAGCCCGCCAAGGTCGCGATAGCCGAGCTCGCGCGCCCTGCGCAGGAAGCGCGCACGGCGCCGGGCGCTGCCGCGCGAGCGGAAGCTGCCCGGCTCGTTTATAGGTGCAGCTCCCGCGGGAGGCTCCTGTGCCGGCTGTGCCTGTTGCGCCGGTTGTGCTGGAGCATCGGGGGTAGTGGTGCCAGATATTTGATCCACGGCCGATTTATGCTACCCAGACCGTCGGTCCGTGAACCCCGGTCGGTGATCGCCGGTCCGTCAGTTGGTGAGCTTCGGTCCGCCAACCCAGGGTCGGTGAGCCAGCCTAGGCGCTGCGCTCGACGGCCTCTCGCCACGCGTCCGCCACGCGCGCGGCCATCACCTGGGCCGAGAAAAGCCGGGCACGCGCACGACCATCGATGCGCGGGTCGGGGCTATGTAGGTATGGCTGAAGGACAGCCCGCCAGGTAGCGAGCTCAAACGGCGCGCACAGCGTGCCGGCGAGCTGCTCGAGGGCCTCGCTGTGGATGCCAACGGGTGTCGCCAGCACCGGTACGTCACAGGCCAGCGCCTCCAGCACGGCAAGCCCAAAGCCCTCGCGCTCGGACGTCACCAGCACGGCGTTCGCGGCGTTCACCCACAGCGGAACCTGCTCAGGGTCGACCCCGCCGAGCGTGAGCAGGCCCACGCCCACCGCGTTTGCAAGTGCGCAAGCGCGATCGTGGCGCTTCTCGGCGCGTGTGGGGTCGGCTGCGAACAGCGCATATGGCTTGGCAGGGTCGAGTCCCAGCTGTGAGCGCGCGAGCGTTCGCGGTAACGGACGGAAGCGCTCCATGTCCACGCCGCACGGCAGCACCAGTGCCCGTCGCCGCGCAGCCCGGCCAGGCAGTTCCTGCACGAGCGGCGCGGACGCAGCACCGAGCACCTCCATCAACGGCAGCACCGCCGCGGTGGCAAGCCGCGTGCGGGGGTGGCGCACATCGGTCCCGTGGACCGTCAGCGCTCGCACGCGGGTCCCGATCGCAAGCGCAGGCCACGCGGTCAGCCCGAAATGCGCGTGCACCACGTCAAAGCGCGGCGGTGCCCCGCGAGCGCGCGCCAGCTTGCGGGCGCCGTAACGTCGCGGCAGCCCAAGAGCCGCGTGCGCGAGTGCCCTCCCGCCGGGTGCGAACTCATGCAGTTCCACATCCAGATCGTCGAGCTCGCGCAGCGCCGCCACCTGGTCGCGCACGAAGCGCCCACGCTCTGGATGCGCTGCGTCGGGCAGCATGTTGGAGAGCACCAGCGCGCGCAACATGCCCCGACCGTAGCGCTCTGGAATGATGGCCCGCATGCACAGCGAGCAAACACAGCGCAGCTACGGCCGCGCGGCAAACGGACTGCGTCCAACCACGATTGAGCCGGGGTTCGTGCGCACGGCTACCGGCTCGGCTTTGATCTCCGTCGGCGAGACGCGTGTGATCTGCACGGCATCCGCGCAGGAGGGCGTGCCACGCTGGATGAACGGCAAGGGGCGCGGCTGGGTAACAGCTGAGTACGGGATGCTGCCCGCCTCCACCGGCGATCGCAAGCAGCGTGACGCCACCCGCGGGCGCCAAGATGGGCGCACGATCGAGATCCAGCGCCTGATCGGCCGCTCGCTCCGGGTAGTGGTCGACTTCCAGGCGCTCGGCGAACGCACCATCTATCTCGACTGCGACGTCTTGCAGGCCGACGGCGGCACTCGCTGCGCGTCGATCACCGGGGCCTACGTGGCACTGTCGCTCGCGTGCGCGCGACTGCAGGGCGAAGAGCGCCTCGAGCGCTCACCCTTGAGCGAGTCCGTTGCAGCGGTCTCCTGCGGGATGATCGACGGGGTGCCGCTGCTCGACCTCGACTACCCCGAGGACTCGACTGCGGAGGTCGATGCCAATGTCGTGATGACCGGCGCTGACGGCCTCGTGGAGGTTCAGGCCACCGCCGAGCGCACACCGCTGTCGCGGGCGCATCTCGACGATCTGCTGGTACTAGCCGCAGGAGGCATCGAGCAGCTGCGCACGATTCAGCAGCAGGCGATCGCTACCGGGTCTTGAAGCTGCTGCTGGCAACGCACAACGAGCACAAGCGGCGCGAGTTCGCACGCCTGCTCAGTGGTGCTGATAGTGGCGCCTGGCAGATCGAAGCGCTGCCCGACAGCGTGCAACTGCCACCAGAGGACGGCCAGACGTTTGCTGAGAACTCGCTCGGCAAGGCACGCGCCGCAGCGGTCGCTACCGGCCAGGTGAGCATCGCCGATGACTCAGGCATCGCCGCGGCGGCCCTCGGCGGAGCGCCAGGCGTGCGCTCGGCACGCTACGCCGGCGAGCACGCCACCGACGAGCAGAACCTCCAAAAGCTGCTGCAAGAGGTGCCAGCGGGCAGCCCCTTGGAGTACGTGTGCGTGATCGCCTACGTCGATCCTGGCCGCGCTGTCGAGCGGACATTCGAGGGTCGCTGCACGGGGCAACTCGCGCAGACACCGGCGGGGGAGGGGGGCTTTGGCTACGACCCCGCCTTCCTGCCCGACGACGGGCCGCAGGGCCTGACGATGGCCGAGCTCAGCGATCAGCAAAAGGACGAGATCAGCCATCGTGGCCGCGCCGCCCGCGCGCTACTGGCGTGGCTCAGCGAAGGTTGATTGCGGCCGAGCCGGCTACCGCCAGACCAAGCCCGGCGTAGCCGTCGTAGCCGGACAGCAGCAGCAGCAGCGCGGTGACGAGCGCCACCAATACGGTCACGATCCATGAGATGCGAGCGATTGCCACAGGCGTATTCTTGCGGATGCGCTTGTCCGAACGCGGTGTTAGCTTCGAACGCAACGTTTCACGAATGAGGAGGGCGAAGTGACAAAGTCCGAGCTGGTCGACCAGGTGGCCGATCGCGCCGATCTGACCAAGCAGGATGCCTCGCGGGCCGTGGACGCGGTGCTTGCCACGGTGGAGGACGCACTACGCAGGGGCAGCGAGGTGACTATGTCGGGATTCGGCAAGTTCCATGTCAGCGAGCGCGGGGCACGGATGGGGGTCAACCCTCGCACAGGCGAGCGCATTCAAATCGCGGCCTCACGGGTACCGCGGTTCACGGCGGGTAGCGGTCTGAAGAGCGCGGTGAAGGCCCGCTGAGCACAGCGCTCTCCTTCGGCGACACGCTGGCCGCCCGGGTTGCCGAGCGCGAGTCGCAGATCGTGCTCGGCCTCGACCCCGATCTGGGTGCGCTGTGGCCGCAGGCGGGCGTGCAGCTGCCAACCGATCTTCCGCCGGCGCAGCTGGCTGCGGCGGCGGTGCTGGCGCATTGTCGGGCGCTGATCGACTCTGTCGGGCAGGCGTGTGTGGCCGTCAAGCCGCAGCTGGCTCGTTTCGAGCTATTGGGGGCCGCCGGCTGGGCGGCGCTGGAAGCGGTCGTCGCGCACGCCCGCGGCGCCGGTCTGCTGGTGATCGCAGACGCCAAGCGCGGCGATATCGACGTGACCGCGCGTGCATATGCGGGGGCGCTGTTCGGTGGCGAAGACAGCCCGTTTGGACGGATTGAGGGCCTGGGGGCGGATCTGGCGACCGTCAATCCGCTGATGGGCAAGGATGCGATCGAGCCGTTCGTGAGCGGAGCACGCGCGGCTGGCAGCGGCGTGCTCGTGCTCGTGCGCACGTCCAACCCGGGAGCCGCTGACATCGAGGACCTGACGCTCTCGGAGTCGGAAACGGTGTGGGAACGCCTGGCGGCCCTCGTCGCGGAGCTCGGTGCGCCGGGCGTGGGTGAGGCGGGTCTGAGCGATGTCGGTGCTGTGGTGGGCGCGACAGAGCCCGGTCATCTCGAGCGGGCGCGTGAGCTGATGCCCCACACCACGTTCCTGCTACCGGGAGTGGGCGTACAGGGAGGCCGCGTAGAGGATCTAGCGCCGGCCTTCGCACCAGGGCCAGCGGGCGGTCTCGTTTCGGCTTCGCGCAGCATCGCGGGAGCCCATCACACAGCGGGCGGGGAGCCCGCGGCGGCAGCCCGCGCAGAGGCTGAGCGGCTGCGGGAGGTGGCGTGGGGGCTCCGCGAGCTGGTTCGCTAGCCTAGTGTCGTGCATACCGGGGGCAGCTCTTGCCGTTCAGTATGCCGGAAGGCGGGTAGGCAGCCAGGATGATCATCACGGTCACGCTCAACGCGGCCATCGATAAGTCGCTCGCGGTACCCAACTTCAGGCTCGGGCGGCGCCATCGCACGGTCGACCAGCGCACGATGGCAGGCGGCAAGGGCGTGAACATCGCTCGTACGCTGAAGGCACTGGGACAGCCGGTCATCGCCACCGGGTTTGCCGGTGGCGCCACAGGCACGCACCTGGTCGAGCAACTCACCGAGGAGTCGATCCTCAACGACTTCGTGCGGATCCGGGAGGAGTCACGCACGAACACCTCCGTGCTCGACCCCACCACGGGCGAACAGACCGAGATCAACGAACGTGGTCCGTCGGTGTCGGCGCGCGAGGTCGAGCTGTTTGCCAACAAGCTGCTGTATCTGGCGCGGGGTGCCGCGATCGTGGTGTTCGCCGGCTCGCTGCCGCGCGGGGTCGACCCCGACATCTACGCGTCGCTGATCAGGGATCTCGAGCGCCTCGATGTGATCACGGTGGTGGACACAGACGGTGAGCCGCTGCGCCAGGCAGTACGCGCGGAGCCGGATGTGGTCTCGCCCAACGTGCTCGAGGCGGAGGAGCTCGTGGGCCACGAGTTCTCCGGCGAGGACGAGCGTGCGCTGGTGGTGGCGGAGATCGCGTCGCTGGGTCCGCGCGAAGCGATCATGACGCTCCCCGACGGCTGCTTCGCGCAGGTCGTCGTCGATGGCCAGAAGCGACTGAAGCGGGCGCGCATCGAACCGCGCGAGCCGGTCGCCCGCAGCGGCTCAGGGGATGCTTTCCTCGCCGGCTACCTGGCCGCTAGATACGAAGGTCGCGCCCCCGACCAGTGCCTGCGCTTCGGCGTCGCCTGCGGGGCGGAGTCGACCGCGCGATTGGGTGCGGGGCTGATCGATCCGCGCGAGGCGCGCCGTCTGATGGGCGACGTCGAGCTGACCGTGATCGACCAGCCGGCCGAGGTCAGCTAGCGTGATGCCCGGCAGGATGGGTCCGGCCCATGACTGTCTGTGGGGCGCCGCTTTTAGACATGCCGGCGGTCTCTGTCCGGTAGCTGGCGCCGGGCCAGCCTGCGCGTTGTCCTAGGGCCTGAAAGCCTCGTATAGCGATTCGCGTGGCGCCTTGTTCTAGGTCTGGCTCCCGGATCTCCCCGCGGAGCAGGTTTTCGACTATGCGCCATCCTGGTGTGCTGACCAGGGCCGCGAGCGCGAGTCGGGGGAAGCGGTCCAATGCGGCCTTCGCGTCCCATGCGAAGGCGGTCATCAGTCCGAGCTCGGCCACGATCGACTGGGCGTAGGGCTTGAGGTCGGTGGTGTGGCCGGCGAGGAGGTCTAGCGCGGCCGCGGATGCGAGCTTGGAGCTGACGAGCGCCGCGTATATTCCGTCGCCCCACAGAGGGTCGACGAGCCCTGCCGCGTCGCCGACCAGTAGCGCCCTTCCGCGCGCGAGTCCAGCGTTGGGGTGCCGTGCTGGCAGCCGATACCCGCGCATGTTCTGGAGCATGGAGTAATCGAATCCTCGTCGCTTGCAGAACTCTTTCAGGTGTTTGCGCAGTGTGGGGCCTGTGCTTTGCCAGCCACCTACCCCGATGTTGATGTGGTCGCCCTTGGGGAAGATCCAGCAGTAGCCGCCGGGGATCGTGCCGAGCTCGATCACGACCGTGCTTTGCCAGCGTTCCGGGTTTGTCAGGCGATGCGCGAGGTTCCCCTCGAGCGCGACGCCATATATGCGTTCGTCGGCGAGGTCTAGTGACCCGGCCGTGGGTCCGTTAGTGCCGTCTGCGCCGATCAGCAGATCACTTTCGATCCACTGACCATCTACGCGTGCGCCGCGCTCGGAGATTTCAGTCACCGTCGCGCCGTCGCGGAAATCGGTGCCGGCGTCCATTGCTTGCTCGATGAGGAAGTGGTCGAGTCGTCGTCGTTGTGTCATGTATGCCAGTCGGCTGTGTCTACCGCGGACGAATGGCCGCCCGCCGCGGTAGCTCAGCTCCATCCGGTCTACGACGTGCTCCACCACGGGCTGTGGATCGAACGGCAGCTCACGCGCGGCTCGTGTGGAGATAGCGCCCCCGCACGGCTTCTCGCGGGGGAAGCGCGCCTTGTCGAGAAGCAGCACACGGGCACCCGCGCGCGTCAGCCGGTAGGCCGCGCTCGATCCTGCGGGGCCGGCGCCCACAACGATAGCCTCGAACTGTTCCACCAAATCCTCCTGCATGGCAGTCTACGGTCTGGCCGATAGGGGGCTGCTGATCTAGAGAAACGGTATCGGCCATAGTCGGAGACGCCCCGTTACTGTCCGCCGGAATCCGACTAGTATTTCGCACTCATGGGGGCAGGGGTAAAGAAGGAGCGCTCGTTTCCGATGCGCTCGCCGGTCAATTGGACCGTCCTGGGCCTTGTGATCGAACGCTCGAGCTACGGGTTCGAGCTGTGGAAGCGTTATGAGCGGTTGTATGGGGACGTGGTGCCGATTGGCAGCGAGTCCAACATCTATGCGGCGCTCAATGCGCTGAAGGACAAGGGGCTGATCGAAGAGGTCGAGGGGTCTCGTACGGAAGTGGTCGGTGCGAGCCGCCAGCCCAAGCCGCACTATCGCGTTACTAGAGAGGGGGTACGTGCGTACGAGGAATGGGTGATAGCGCAGGCGCGTGAACATTCTCGTCGCACGCTTCAGTTCGCACGCCAGCTCGGGGCTTTCGCGCAGCAGCCGCATACGGCGCTGGCGATCCTGGAGCGCTATGAGCGCGCGTGCTTGGACGATAAAGGCGCGCGGATACCCACGACGGTCGAGTTTCCTGCTCGTGCGGTTCCCGGGCTCGGGGATCGGTTGGCGTCGGCCTATGGTCGCAGTGTCATGGCGGCGACGCTGGGGTGGGTTGAGTACGCTCGCCGCGAGTTTGCGGCTCTCGCTCGTAAGGAGCCGACATGAGTCTGCTCGAGCTGAGGCGTGTCAGCAAGTTGCACGTGCGCGGATCGCGTCGCGTCGAGGTGTTGCGGGAGATATCGCTTGAGATCAATGCGGGCGAACTCGTTGCGGTTTGGGGTTTGCGCCGCTCTGGGCGTTCCACTCTGCTTGCGGTCGCTGCCGGGGTCGACCGGCCAGACGCCGGCGAGGTCCTGTTCGATGGCGTTAATCTGAATGGCCGGGGCGCGACGGCGCTGGGCGACGGTGTGGGCTATTGCCGCCAGGGTGTGGGTGTGCCTAACGGACGAACCGTTACCGACAACGTTTGCGCGGGGTTGCTCGCACGTGGCGTGCCGGGGCCTGACGCACATCTGCGTGCCCACAGAGCACTTGAACGGGTCGGCGTCCAACAGTGCGGCGAGCTTATGCTGGGAGACCTTGACGGTGCCGAGGCGGTGCGGGTCGCGATTGCGTGTGTGCTTGTCCTCGGACCGCGTTTGCTGGTCGTCGATGAGCCTACGAAGGGGATCGACCTCCTTCAGCGGGATGAGATCGTGCTGCTTTTGCGCTCGCTGGCCGACGAGGGCATCGCGATCCTGGTCAGCGACGGTGATGGTAGTGGGCTCTCGGACGCCGACCGTTCGTTGTCTTTGGCTGGTGGTGAGTTGCGCGGCAAGACGAGCCCTGAGGCCGGCGCTCTGCTTTCGCTGCAGCGCGCGAGGAGCAGGAGCAGGAGCAGCGCCGCGTGAGCAGCCCCAAACGCTGGGGCGCGGGCAGGGGGCGACGTGCTTGAACTGGAGGAGGTCGTCAAGCACTACCGCGGGGCCGGTGAGGAGGTGCGTGCGATTGACGGCGTGAGTATGTCCGTCTCGCAGGGTGAGATGGTCTCGTTGCTAGGACCGAGTGGCTCGGGTAAGACGACGCTCTTGTTGCTGATGGCGGCATTGCTCCGCGCCGAAGCGGGCGCTATCCGTTACCGCGAACGCGATCTCGCGTCGCTGTCGGAGAGCGAGGTCTCCGGATATCTGATGCACGAGGTGGGATTCATCTTCCAGCGCAGCCATCTGTGGCCTCGCAGCTCGACGATCAGAAACGCATCAGAGAAGCTGATCGTGACGGGTGTCGGGGTAAGCGACGCACGAGAGCGTGTGGTTCCGTGGCTCGAGCGTGTCGGGCTCGCTGATCGTCTGGAGTACGCCGCGGGCCAGCTCTCCGGCGGTGAGCGCCAACGCGTTGCAATCGCACGGGTACTCGCGTGCGAACCCGGATTGATCCTTGCTGATGAGCCTACGGGCAGCCTCGATAGCGCGCGCAGCACCCAGATCGTTGAGCTGTTGCGCTCGATCTCCCGGGATCGTGGCGCGATAGTAGTGATTGTCACCCACGATCCAGCGGTGGCCGCGCTGGCGGACAGGCGCTACACGCTGCTCGATGGTGTCCTGGTTGAGGGCGAGGCCCCAGGCGAGACGCCGCACTCATCAGTAGCGCGGGAGTGAACAGCGTGACGCGCTTCGAGAGCGTTTCCCCGAAGGCCTTCATGAGTCTTTCCGGGTTGCGGTTCTTTTATCGGGAGAGGCTCCGCCAGCAGGCGATCCAGGAGCTGTTTGCAGGGTTGGGGATCGCGGTCGCGGTGGCTCTCCTCTTTGCTGTGACGGTCGCCAGTCAGAGCGTCACTAGCTCCGCTGAAGAAGTCAATCGCGCGCTGATTGGGCCAGCCAATCTCCAGCTGCGCGCGCGTGGTCCCGAAGGTCTTCCCGAAGGCATGCTCAGTCGCGTAGAAAGCCTGCAAGGGGTGCGGCATGCCGCACCGCTTTTGGAACAGACCGCGACGATCGTGTCACGGAGTGGCGCGAGCGTGGCTGTGAACGTCGCCGGTACGGAGATCAGCCTGGCGGTCCTTGATGGGCTGGTCCATACGCTCCCTATTGCGACTCTCGAAAAGGGAGGCATAGGTCTAAGCAAGGCCAGCGCCGAGGCACTTGGGATACGGCGCATAGCAGTGCAGTCGACCGGCCCGATCGTTTCGCTTGAGCTAGGGGGCCGTGCAACGCCGCTGCGGGTCAACACCGTACTCGGACCCGAAACGGCCGGGGCGCTTTGGCAAGCACAGGTAGCGGTGATGCCTCTTGAACGTCTACAGCGCATTGCGGGCCTGCCGCATCGTTTGACACGCATCCTGGTGCAGGCAAGACCGGGCCAGCAGGCGCGGGTGCGCGCAGAGCTTTCCCATATCGCTGCTGGACGGTTGACGGTAGCCCCGGCTAACCAGGACGTCTCGCTGCTGCACGAGGCGCTGCGCCCGTTTGAACAGGCAAGTCTGTTCTTCGCTGCGATCAGCGCACTGCTTGGCTTGCTGCTCACGTTCAACGCGTTTCTTTTGACCGTGCCGGAGCGCCGCCGAGAGATCGCGGACCTTCGACTCCGTGGCGTCACGTCGACTGCAATCATGCAAATGATCTTGTTCCAGGCAGTGTGCCTTGGCGTTGCAGCCACGGTGCTTGGGCTGCTCGTTGGCTATGGCTTGTCGGTCGAGGTATTCGCGCAGACGCCCAGTTACCTCGCAAAAAGTTTCACGCTTGGAGCCAGCACGTCGGTGGGGGTGACCCCGCTACTGGTGGCGGGTTTCGGCGGCGTCCTTGCCACATGTCTAGCCTCGATTGTTCCGCTGCTAGACCTGCGCCGTGGCCGGGCAATGAACGCCATCTATCTTGAGGACGGCGAGCCTGGCAACGCACTTGGCGACCGGCTAGCCCTGATCCTCGCTCTAGCGGCAGGGGGGCTCGTGGTCGTGCGTATCGCCGCGAACTCTGCGTTCCCTTCGCTTGCGCTCGCTTGGTCTGCCCTGCTAGCGATTGCGGCCGTTCTGTGTGTGCCGCTCCTACTCGCCGTTGTGTTGTACCTAGGCGATGTGATCGCGCGACACGCCCGTGCACACTTGACACTGTTGCCGCTGGCGCTTGAATCGCTGAGGGAAACTACCCTCCGCTCGCTCGCGCTGATAGCGACTGGTGCCGCTGCGCTGTTCGGAGCCGTCGCGCTGGGAGGGGCTCGCGACGATCTCCTGCGAGGGACCGGTGGCTTCGTGGCGAACTACGCTCAAGAAGCAGGGATCTGGGTCGTAAAACCGGGAGACAATCCGTCACTACTCACGTTCTCGCCAGGGAACCGCCTACGACGTCTCGCCAGCCTGCCTGATGTTGCGGGCGTCGAGGCTCTCGACGGAGGTCTGCTCGACGTGGGCGACCGCCGGGTATGGGTGCTTGCGTGGCCATCAGGTAGCCCGGTGGCGATGCTCGAGGGGCAGACCATTAAGGGCGATCCGACTGCGGCGGTCGCCAAGCTGCGTGAAGGAGGTTGGGTCACCGTTTCCCAACAGCTTGCCGCGGAACACGACGTTGGCGTCGGTGGCACCTTGACACTCCCGACGCCGACGGGCGACGTCCGTATGAGGGTCGCCGCGCTGACGACGAACTTCGGCTGGACGCCGGGAGCGGTAGTGATGACTGCCGCCGACTATGACCGAGCTTGGTACAGCACGCAGGTCACGGCGCTTCTCGTCAAGACCCAGGCGGGGAGCAACCCGCAAGTGACGCGCGGGGAGGTAGAGCGTGCATTGAATCCCAGCAACGGGCTCGAAGTTCTCTCTGCACGCCAGAGAGAAGCAAAGATAAATGGGGTAGCGCACGAAGGACTCGGACAGCTCGCGACCATATCCACGCTTCTCATAATCGCGTCAATTCTGGCGATGGCTGCGGCCCTTGCATCGGCTATTTGGCAGCGGCGTAGCGCCCTCGCCGCATTC
Organism: Solirubrobacteraceae bacterium; assembly: GCA_036513795.1. GTDB lineage: Bacteria > Actinomycetota > Thermoleophilia > Solirubrobacterales > Solirubrobacteraceae > Palsa-744. The sequence continues at coordinate 21,844 of DATBYJ010000023.1, forward strand.
AAGCTCTCTGGCGTCAAGCCATCGAGACTGCGAAGACTCTTGCTGCTCGAATCCGCAATCACGCTCAGCGTCGGAGCCGTTACAGGAGCTGCCTGGGGAATCTACGGCCAAGTCGCACTCGATGGCTATCTAACGAACACGACGGGATTCCCCGTCATGCGCCTTGGTGCGAGCTGGCGACCGGCAGAGATCGTGGTCTTCGTGATCGCTGTCTCGCTCGCGATCTCTGTGGTTCCAACCGGCCTAGCGGCACGCGTGCCAGTTCGTGTTGCGCTTGAGGAGTAGAAGGCCGTCAGGTCGAGACTCGAACCCTGCTGGTCTGGACAGCAACTTGGCGTGACTATGCTCACGGATGGGTGTCCGTCGTTGGTGATCGAAGGTTCGTTGCGCGCGCCGTGCTGGCGCTCGTGCTCGCCCATGCCCGCAACTTGTCCAGCGTCGCCCCACTAGTGCGTAGCCAGCTTCGCCGCTGGGACGCGCGCGCCGCGGAAATACCCGACCCGTGGCTCCAGGGTCTCGCGCTTGGAAAGCTGCGAAACGAACGCTTTGACTTGGAGGCCGTCGCGATGATCGCAACGATCGCTCCGGCCCAGTACCGCGAACGCGCCGTGGAGGCAATCATGGCGCTCCAAGTGATGTTTGCCTACCTCGATGCGCTGACTGAGCAGCCGACGACTGACCCAATCCGTGATGGGCTTCAGTACTCAAGGGCCCTTGTCGATGCGGTCACTGTCAGCATCCACCCCCGCGGTGACTACTACGCCTACTATCAAGGCGCCGGGGACGGGAACTATCTCAGTGACCTATCCGTTACCGTGCGGGAAGCCCTGTTGGGACTCCCCGCGGTTGATTCCATCGCCGAGGTTATCTCGACGGCTGCGGCTCGCTGCGCAGAGGCACAGGTACGAGTACACGCCGCTGTTTGCTCGGGCAATGAGCAACTACAACAGTGGGCCACGCACGAAGCGAAAGGCACGGAGCTTCAGTGGCGCGAGTGGCTCTTTGGTGCTATGGGGTCGGTCATTGGTGCACACGCGCTTATCGCCTCGGCCGCAGACGATCACACAACGTCTGAGCAGGCGAGCGCACTCGACTCCACATACCTTCTGCTCTGCGCCGTGACCACGGCGCTCGACCAGGTCGTCGATCACGAAGGCGACCTCCTCGCTGGCGGCCAGTGCTATCTAGATATCTACGAGACCCCCCAGATTCTCGCTCAGCGGATCGCGGCCGTTGCGCGCCTAGTGATAGAGCGCGCCCGCACTATTCCCAATGGATCTCATCACGCGATGATCCTTTCGGGCGTTGTCGGCTACTACACCACCGAGCCTGGTGCGACGGGTGAGTACGCCCGCCCGGTTACCGAACAGGTCCAGCGCCAGCTGAAACCTATTATCACCCCAACCCTCGCAACGATGCACGCCTGGCGCCTGGCGAAGCGTATCCGCCACCGTGCCTAACACGCGGGCACGGGACGGTAGTCTGAGCGGTCGCCTTGGTTTGGTCCTGGAACACAAACTGAGCCTCGAAAGGGAACCCGCCGCGAGGGCACACCGGGGGTAGTAGCAGGCCCTTCGGGGAGTAGGTGACCCGCCGCCCCCGTACCGACTTGTAGTACAGGAAGTGGTCAGGCCCACGAGCCGTTGTGCCAAGCGCCATGTGAAATCGAGTGACCGCCACATCGGGGGCGCCAGGCAAAGTTGGAATCAGGGGAATAGTGGCGTCAATGGCCTCACCGTAAGGCGCGGGGGCAGAAACCACCGCGGCAGGAAAGACGGGTTCGGCACCGACTGGTGTATGTGCATCCGCAAATACCCACAAAGCGAGGCGCCCTTCTCGCACAGGAGCGGAAAAGACTTCGATCTGTGCACTCTCAGAGATTATTTCACCCCCGATGGGGATTTCAGCTGTCGCGATGCCGCGCCCCATCAGCGCATCGACTGGGCAACCAAACGTGCCACGTGCTTCGAGCATATTCAGGCGACAGTTTTCGATGCCCAGCCCGCTCGTGGCAAGACCCATTTCACCTGGCAGCCGCACACTGACATTGGTCAAAGGCGACTGGCTAGCGGGCGGGACGCTCGAAATCCTGAACCCAAGAAAGATCGTCGTATGCGCCCCAAGACGCTCGGGACTGAGTGATGCGTACAGGCTAGCGGTCTGCGCGGCCAGAGCACTCCCGCAGAAGCACATCGAGAGGCAGACCACAATCAAACCGGTTAGAAAAACGCGTGTAAGCCTCAATCTCGATCCGCCTGCGCTAGTACGAGAGGCTCCCTGTCGTCTGAATCGTCAAGGCGAGGGTGCGGCGGTTATAGACGCCATACAGTCCACCACCGCCACGAGCGTGCGCATAGCGGCCTGTGCCGCCGGTGATCGTCACGTTGCCACCAAAGCTCACATACGTCCCAGATTCGTGCAGGCGAGCCGCGCCATAGCCACTGATCGAGCCGCCACGAGGGTAGAACTCAAACGAGCCTGAGATATCCGCCGTGAACCGAACGCGTGCCTTCACGGTGCCTGCAAGCGGCCCGGAAGCTGACCCTTCCTCAAGCAAGTACGCGCCTTTGGCCGTGAGATAATGCAGGTGGACAGTCATCGTAAGACGTTCTGTGTGCGCCATCCTCGCCGCCGCCAGGACCCCGGCGCTCTGGGCGCAGAGCACAGCCACCGTGAGCGCCACGAAAATGGCTGCCTTGGCCAGCCGAAACCAGCCCACGGAAACGCTCCTAACTTGCCTCACCATCCGAAGAATCCTACCCCTTCGTGCCGACCACTGCATGATCCGGTTCCGATAGTCCGCACACCTCAAGATCTTAAGCCCTCAAGAACTGCGTTGTTTCACCAGCAGGGCCGTGCCACGCTGGGCGCGTGACCAGGAGGACGCTGAATAGCGACAGCACACCGACGTGCCACGGCTGTTGGTCGAGCGCTGGGTTTGCGGTGTTTGGGACTTCGGCTGCTCGCGTCACTCGAACGCTGGCAATGTCTCCGTCACAGTCGCTTACCGGGGAGAACAAGAGCGACCGCCAGCGCATCCCATCTCGATGCGGCAACCACCACTCCCTCGGCTGCTGGAGCGCGTCTGGCAGTCCTCATGCGGTTCGATCCACGCTCAGGCCCGGCCGCTCATCTAGGAGCTGACCCACGCGGATGGCCAACGAGCGAGACATCACGATCACGCTGACCATAGATCAGGTCGCGCAGATCGTGCAGGAGAGTGCGGATGAAGGCCCGCTGGAACGCATCTTGGCAGGACTCGACAGCGCGGAGGAGTTTCGTCGCGTCCTGCTCGGGCTGCTGGATCAGGGCCACAAGTATTCACAGTCGGCGTTGAGGTCCCTACTGGTCCTGAGTGCGTTGCCACTGGACGGGACTGAACGCGAGCTCACCGAGATCGCCGAGGTGACCGGTCTGGCCACGAGCTCGCTGCATCGATACCTGAAGACCTGGAAGGCCGTTGGAATCGTTGAGCAAGATCCGCACTCGCGCCAGTATCGACGTCGCCGAAGCATCCCAGACACGCCTGGGAGAGGCTGATGGGGGAGCGCACTAGCAGAGCACGAATGCGGTCGGCACCGTGCGCAACGACCTCGTGGCATGGCTGCGAGCCCGCGATTGTGCAGGCGCTTACCGAGCTGCTCATTGATCCAGATGCTGACGTATCCGGTTATGAGCAGACGCTTGAGCTAATCCAGCGGACGACTGGGGACGAACTGGTCGGATTGATTGGCCCGGAGCGCACCTATGAGCTCGTAGAACGGCTGGATCGGCAGGGCAAGACGATCGCTAGCGTGGCGGGTGACTTGGGTCGTATCACTCCGAGCGATGCGCTGCGCAAGCGCAATTTGTGGATCTTGCGGATGCGGCTCGTCGACGGCAGAAGCGCGGAAGAAATCGGCGAGCGCGCAGAGATCACCGCATCCCGGGTAAGGCAACTGCTCAAACAGTATTTTGGCATCGATAAGGACCGACCCCCGCGTGGACGGATCGCCATTCCCCTCGACGCGTTGCCGCTCGCACGAGAAGCTGTTCGCCGGCAGTTAGCGGCGTTCGCTACACAGCTACAGGAGAGCCTTCTCTCTGACGGGGAGAGCTTGCCCGACCGTCATAACTTCGACCTGTCATGGGCTCTCTTAGACGACCTGGAAGCCGCTGGTGACATACAACTCGCCCGCTCGTGCGGCCCCCGGCTGATTCATGCGATCCGCGCCGAGCTCGAGCGTGAACGGGCGGCCCGCAGTGCTACGGCTTTTCGAACGACGCCGGGCGGTGCGGATGAGAAAGCTATGCAGCTACAAGGGCTGCTGAACACACTCCTGTCCTAATCCCATGTGGGGCGAGTCATGCCTAACCCCGGCGCGGACCCGATAACTGTCGTAGCTGGGCTTCTAGATCCCTTGGTGGGTCGGGGTCTCATAGAGGTGCTGCTTGAGGACGGCTGTGTAGAGATCATTGCGGCGGATCTTGATCGCCACGCGCTTGAGCGCATGGTCCTGCAGAGCCGGCCGCTAGTCGCGGTAGTCGGTGAGACTGTCGGGGAGAGCCTGCTGGGATGGCTTAAAGCGCGCCGGCCGGCGCCGGCTGTTGTCGTGATCGTGTATGAACCAACGCCCCAGCACGGGATGCGGTTGCTCAGAGCGGGGGCTACCTGTATTGCGCAGAGTGCCGATCTCGACGAGGTCCTAGCTGTGGTTCATCGAGCGGCTCGCGGAAGGCGTGCTGTGGCTGGTGCTTGGCACGCCGGCAGGACTCAACGCCACGATGACCCAAAACAGCTCACGAAACGCCAGGCGGAGGTGTTTAGGTATCTAAGTGAAGACATGCCGTATGCCGTGATCGCGTTCAAGATGAAAATCGGTGTCCAGACCGTCCGGACCCACGCGAAAGCGGTCTTCCGAGCGCTCGGGGTTCAGAACAGACAGCAACTCGTCGGAAAGTCCCTGCCAATAGGGCTTGGGCCGCCGTTGTAAGTGACAACAAGTGACCGGGCGTGGCTCATTGTTTTCATACCACCAATTCACCCCTTTTGGGGGTGGACAAACCCGGAGCGGAGGAATACGGTAACCCGCAACTATTCCGTAGAGCGTCCCAGTAGATATTGGGAGCACTCAAGTACTGGGGGGCCCGAAGATATGATGATCGGCATACAAGGATTAGTGCTGGGCCTGCTTTCCCGCTTTAGCCCCGGGTACTGTGTGGCCGCGTGCTTCGGCACCGCCGCCAGCGCCGACTATGGGCTTTTGCTTGGTGACGTCCTCCACGCTGCCTACGGCGCGCCGATACGTCATCTGCTCGGTCCAGACGCAACCACCTCGACCTCGCACACCAGGAATAACGGATGAAGGCGAGTCTGCTGTCGCTGGTCGTATGTGTGGTGGGGCTGGCGGTCTCGCCGGTGGTTGCGCTGGGGGGAGGTTCGCCGGCCGCTGAACGGATGGTTGCGCCTTCGCCGCTGGGCAGACTGTTGGTGACTCCTGGTTCGCCTGCGCAGGGCGAACAGGCGCAGGCGGTGGTAGAAGCGAAGCTGGCGAACCCTGGCTTGGTGGTCGAACGCGAAGAATCGCTGACGAAGTTC
>DATBYJ010000024.1:0-7773 GCA_036513795.1 Solirubrobacteraceae bacterium
TCATAGTGCGACCGGAGAGGGTCTCTTGAGCGGACCGAAGCTCCCCGCATTGCTGGAGGCCGTCGCTTGAGCCCGCGCCGCTTAGGGCGGTAAGCAGGCTGCCAAGGCGTTGAATCGGCTGCTGAGCCTCAAGGACGAGGCGCACTACGGGCTGTTCGACATCAGTGGCCAGGATCTAAAGTCAGCGCTGCGCCAAGCGAATGACTTGGTCGAGTTCGCAGAGCACATCGTGCAACGATGAGCGAGGATTCACCGATGCTGCCCCTTGCCATCACATCCGCCCCGGTAAGCGCCACCCCCGAGGAGACCGCCGCGATAGTGGCCGCGCTGGAACGCTTCATGCGCGCCACCGCGCCCGCCAGCAGCCAGTCAGCCAACGGCGACCTACCAGACGGCTGGCAGCGTGCAGCCCTGCTGGAAGGGACCTCGCGCACATCCCAAGACGAGGATGTTGCGTGGATGTCGCCACCCTCTGGATAAACACCTAAAACCCGCTAGGCTTTAGCCCAATAGCTGTATACCGACCGTGTAGTCGTCGAACGCAGTTCGGGCGGAGCGCGTCCGGACCAGGAGGTTTTCGCACCAATGGAGCCAGGTTCCATCTCCGCCCAACGTGGCACGCTGGAGGACCCAGAGATCCTGCAGAACGTTCCGGGGCACCTAATCCCGATCATCGAGCAAGAGTTCGACGACTTCAAGACGGAGGCGGGCAAGTTCCTCCAGGGCGACATGCCGGAGGACGAGTTCATCAAGTTCCGCCTCAAGCAGGGCGTATACGGGCAGCGCCAGCCCGACGTGCAGATGATCCGCGTGAAGCTCCCGTTCGGCGGCATCACGCCGGAGCAGTTCGAGTCGTTCGCGGACGTGATCGAGAAGTACGTGCCGCTGAACAAGGGCCACATCACGACCCGGCAGAACGTGCAAATGCACCACATCCCGTTGCCGGAAGTGGAGCAGGCGATCCGTCAGCTGTCCGAGTCGGGGCTGTCCAGCCGCGAGGGCTGCGGCAACACGGTTAGAAACGTGACCGGCGATCCATGGGCGGGCGTGGCGGCTGATGAGCTATTCGACATGACCCCCTACGTGGGCGCATACGTTCGCTACTTCGTACGCCACCCGACGACGCAGGCGATGCCGCGCAAGATCAAGACGGCGTTCGACGGGTCCGAGCAGGGCCGTGCGATCTCGGAGATCCACGACATCGCCTACCGTGCACGCGTGAAGCACATCGACGGCCGCGGTGAAGTTCGCGGAGCACAGATGCTGGTGGGCGGCGGCACGTCGATCATGCCGCGGGTGGCACCGGCTCTGTATGAGTTCGTGGAGCTGGACAACGGTGACTACCTGAAGATCGCAGAGGCTGTGTTCAGGATCTTCGACCGCCAGGATTGGCTGCGGGTGAACCGCGCACGAGCACGCATCAAGGTGTTCGTGGACAAGTTCGGTATCGATGAGCTGCGCCGCCAAGTGGAGGAGGAGCTGGAAGGCGAGTGGGTAGGCGAACGCGACTTCTCGGTGGAGCACCGCCTATTTGTGGATGACGAGCGCGAGTCAGCGCCGGCGCCGCCGCAGAGCTACGGCAGCCCCAACGGCGACGTGTCCGAGTTCGAACGCTTCCGCCAGGCCAACGTGCAGGCCCAGAAGCAGGAGGGCTTCGTGACGGTCGAGGCGAAGGTCACGCGCGGTGACCTCACGCCGGAGCAGTTCCGTGGCCTCGCGCAGATCGTGCGCGACTACGCGGGCGGCTACGCGCGCACGACGGTGCAGCAGAACCTGTTGCTGCGCTGGGTACGTGAGGAGAGCGTGTATGACGTGTGGCGTGCCCTTGGCGAGCTCGGGCTGGCGGACGCGGGAACACGGGAGATCACAGACGTGGTGTCGTGCCCGGGCACGGACTCGTGCAAGCTTGGGATCACCAGCTCGATGGGCTTGAACGAGGCGGTGCAGGAGCGCGTCGAAGCAATGGACATCACCGACCCACTGACACGCGCTATCCACATCAAGATGAGCGGATGCCCGAACGGGTGCTCGCAGCACCACGTGGCCGACATCGGCTTCTACGGCGCATCGATCAAAGTGGGCGAGCACACGATCCCCGCCTACATCCCCCACGTGGGCGGTGTGTATGAAGGGGCGCCGGTGGCGTTCGGCACGCGGTTGAAGCTCAGGCTCCCGGCGAAGCGCGTGCCTGAGGCGATCGAGCGCTGGCTGCGCCACTACGAGTCCAACCGCAAGGACGGCGAGCCGTGGGGCGCGTTTGCGGAGCGCGTGGGCACTGGCGAGCTTGAGTCACTCGTCAAGGACCTGTCGATGCCTGTCGACTTTGGCCTTGAGACGATGAATACGTTCATCGACTGGAATAGGAACGTACCCTTTGAAGTGGTCCGCGGCGAGGGCGAGTGCGCGGTATGAGTGGCTTAGACCTCAAAGACGATCAGGAAACGAGACGACCAGATCAGATGCATTCAACAGACAGCCAAATAGAGGAGGCGAGGACCGTGTCCGACGCGGCGCTGAGCCTGACACATACGTTGCGCGAGGCAGCTCGCCACGGCGAGCGGGCTGTGCTGCTGTGCTCCTTCCAGAAGGAGGAGTCGGTGCTGATCGACGAGCTGCTGCGCCTGGATCAAGGCACCGGCAACAGGGTGCGCATCGTGACGATCGACACGGGCGTGCTCTTCCCCGAGACATTGGCCGCATGGAAAGCTTTCGAGGAGCGCTTTGGCGTGAAGATCGAGGTACAGGACGCAAGCAACCCCGAGAATCCATGGAGCGGTCCGGAGCACTGCTGCTCGGTGGCGAAGGTGGCGGCGCTCGAGGCATCGCTGGCAGGCGCGGAGGGTTGGATCACGGGCATTCGCCGCGAGCAGGGACCTACGCGCGCCGACACGGAGCTAATCGAGCGCGATGCGAAACGCAACCTGTGGAAGTACAACCCGCTGGCGCACTGGACGGACAAGGACCTATGGCGGCGAATCCACGAGCGCGACCTGCCATACAACCCACTACATGACCAGGGCTATGAGTCGATCGGCTGCGCGCCGTGCACCCAGCCGGGCTCAGGCCGCGAGGGCCGCTGGGCGGGAACCGACAAGACAGAGTGCGGTCTCCATGTCGAGGTAGTCGAGCCGTGAGCGTGGCCACTCGCCCCCAGCTGAGCCACCTGCGCGCGCTGGAGTCGGAGGCGATTCACGTGATGCGCGAGGTGGCGGCGGAATTCGAGAAACCGGTACTGCTGTTCAGTGGCGGCAAGGACTCGATCGTGCTGCTGCGCCTAGCTGAGAAGGCCTTCCGCCCGGCGCCGTTCCCGTTCCCGCTTATGCATGTGGACACGGAGCACAACTTCCCCGAGGTGATCGAGTACCGCGACCGCCGGGTGGCGGAACTAGGCGAGCGGCTAATCGTGGCGAGCGTGCAGGACTCGATCGACCAGGGTCGTGCGGTTGAGGAGACCGGCCCGCGGGCGTCACGCAACAAACTGCAGACGGTCACGCTGCTGGACGCGATCGCCGAGCACGGCTTTGACGCGGCCTTCGGCGGCGCGCGTCGCGATGAGGAGCGCGCGCGGGCGAAGGAGCGGGTGTTCTCCTTCCGCGATGACTTCGGCCAGTGGGACCCCAAGAACCAGCGTCCGGAGCTGTGGAACCTGTACAACGGACGCATCAAAAAGGGTGAGAACGTGCGGGTGTTCCCGCTGTCGAACTGGACCGAGCTAGACGTGTGGGAGTACATCGACCAGGAGCAGCTGGAGGTGCCTTCGATCTACTTTGCGCACGAGCGCAAGGTGTTCGAGCGCGACGACATGCTGTATGCGTGGCGTGAGGGCACGGAGCTGATCGAGGGCGAGGAGATCTTCACGGAGACGGTCCGCTATCGCACGGTGGGCGACATGAGCTGCACGGGCGGCGTGCGCTCGCACGCAGCGACGCTCGAGGAAGTGGTGCTTGAGATCGCAGCCACGCGCATTACCGAGCGCGGCGAGACACGCGCGGATGACCGTGTGTCGGAGGCGGCGATGGAGGACCGTAAGAAGGCCGGGTACTTTTAGTGCGCCAACGACCCTTTTTTATGAGGCCCCCCACGGGGGGGCCGGCGGGGTCGCGCAGTGATCGGTCAAAGCGTGCGGCGAGGATCACGATGTACCTCACCGCTTCAGACGTCCGCCCTCGTGGCGGCCGTGACCGGGGCCTTCAGCCCCTTCCCTCTTCAGACCGATGACCCTCGACCTGCTTCGCTTCACCACAGCCGGCTCGGTTGACGACGGCAAGAGCACGCTGATCGGGCGGCTGCTGTACGACTCCAAGCAGGTGTTCGAAGATCAGCTGGAGCATGTGGCGCAGGCGTCGGAGCGCCGTGGCGGTGAGGGCACGCTGGATTTGGCGCTGCTGACGGACGGGCTGCGGGCAGAGCGCGAGCAGGGGATCACAATTGACGTGGCCTACCGCTATTTCGCGACAGCCAAGCGGCGGTTCATCATCGCGGACTGCCCTGGCCACCGCCAGTACACGCGCAACATGGTGACGGGGGCCTCAACGGCCGACGTGTCGGTGGTGTTGATCGACGCGCGCCGGGGTGTGCTGGAGCAGTCCAAGCGCCACGCGTTCATCAGTGCCCTGTTGGGCATCCCGCAGATGGTGGTGGCAATCAACAAGATGGACCTGGTGGACTACTCCCAGTCGCGCTACGAGGAGCTGGCGGAGGAGTTCGAGGAGTTCGCGCGCAAGCTGCGCGGCGGCAAGAACCCGCGGCGGACAGAGACCTCCTACATCCCGATGTCCGCGCTGAATGGTGACAACGTGGTGGAGCGTTCAGAGCATATGGACTGGTACCGCGGACCGGTGCTGTTGGATCTGCTCGAGCAGGTGGAGGTGGCGTATGACCACCCGGAAGATCGCCCGGCGCGCTTCCCCGTGCAATGGGTGATCCGCCCGGCCAACGGGAGCGTTGAGGATTACCGCGGCTACTCGGGCCAGCTGGCGAGCGGCGCTCTGCGCTTGGGCGACGAGGTGGCAGTGCTTCCTGCAGGTGGTCGCACGCGGATCGCGGCGATCGATACCTACGACGGCGAGCTGGATGAGGCGATGGCGCCGATGTCGCTGACGCTGCGCCTGGAGGACGAGCTGGACGTCTCCCGCGGCGAGATGATCTGCCACCCAGACGAGGCACCGATAGTTGCACGGGAGCTGGAAGCGGACATCTGCTGGATGAGCGAGGAGCTACTCAGGCCAGGGTCGCGGTATCTGCTCAAGCAGACCTCGCGCAGCGCAACGGCAGTGATCGACGCGATCGAGGATCTCGTGGACGTGCATACGCTCGAGCGCGTTCCGGCGCCGCAGGAGCTGGGCTTGAACGACATCGGCCGCGTGCGCCTGCGCACGAGCGTGCCGCTGGTTTTTGACCCATATACGAGTAACCGCCGTACGGGCAGTTTCATCCTGATCGACGAGTCCAGTAATGGGACCGTAGGTGCTGGGATGATCGTCGGCGCGTCTTCCTGAGCTCTCCGCTCGGCTCATAGCCCATGGAGCGCTGGCTCCCGAGCGCGAGCCGCTGCAGCCTGGACCTGCCGCATATCACCGCCTGGACAATCCCTGGACGCCGCCGCACCCATAAGTATGCTCGCCCCACCATAAGGGTGGCCGGGCCAAATAACCGGCGCAAGGCGAGCGATGACGGGGGATGACGTGACACGGTTTCGACGACTTATAGGCGGCTGCATAGTCGCGGCTGTAATCACGGCAGCTGGCGCGAGTGGTGCGTCGGCGACCACGTTCTACGTCAATCAGCGTGGCGGCGAAGACACGAACCAATGCACCGAAATCAACCACCCGTGCGAAACGATCAACGGGGCGATAAAACGTGCGGAAGCGAAACCCGGTGCTAACACGATCGAAGTGTCGAGCGAAGAAGGCAAAGCGGGTGAATTCAAAGAAGAGATCCATCTCACGAGCTCGACCGACAAAGGCTTGACGATCAACAGCGAAGAACCGGGGGTGATGATCGTCGACAACGGCACCTACGCGATGGAAGTGGGACCCAACGTGGGCTCGGTGACCCTTTCGAACGTGGAGGTCAAGGCGGAATCCGTGTTCTCGGCAATCCGCAGCACGAACGCAAACGTGCGACTGCTGAACGACACGATCGTCGCCGAATCGGTCAACAGCGGGATTCAAGCAATCGGCGGCTCGCTGACCCTCGAAGGCGACCATGTGACCCTGGAATCAGCCTCGGGCATCGCGGTGATCGCCGAAGACGCACCGCTGATAGTGAACGACACGAAGATCTTCAACGGCGAAGGCGGCATCGGCTCGGAATCATCGGGTATCTACAGCGAAGGCGCGACGCTCTTGGTCGCTAACTCCACGATTGTCAACGAAGGCTCCTCGACACCGTCGCAGCACGGAATCTACGTTGAAGGGGACAGCCAGGCAACGATCCAGAACACAACCGTCAAGCAGGGAGGCGCCGGGACCGGCGTGTTCTTCGAAGCTACGCCAGTGACGGTAGAAGGACTGGACGTGGAAATGCTCGACCCCGCCTCGAAACTGGAAGGCGTGTACGACCAAGGCCAGAAATCGGCCTTCTCGCACTTGGAAGTGACGGGTACGTGGGGCGGGCCTGCAATGGAAATCGCTGGTGGCGAAGTGACGTTGAGTGACAGCCATCTTGCCGCCAGCCCGTCGTCGAAAGCACCCGCACTGGGCTATCGGTCAACCGGCGAACCAGCTCGCGGTCTGTACATTCAGCGCAGCCTCATACAGTCAGCGCGCAAAGCGATCCCGGCGGCGTTTACCTCAGCCGGAGGCAACGTGACGGTCGATTCCTCGGAGATCCTCGGCGGTACAGCCAATGTCCTCTTCGAAAGCACAGAAGGAGCCCGCACGCTGACGCTAGCCGCCTCTTCGGTCGGCCCAGTGCTGGGTATCAGCCTTGAAGCCCCTGGAGTGGTGGGTGTAGACGCTAAGGCAACCGGCAAAAAATCCAGCACTGCGAACGTGCTGATTGAGGGATCGCTGCTGCTCGACTCGCAGGTGGCCACCGCCGCACTGGGCGACCAAGCGACCGTGACGTGCGCTTACTCCGCGGTGCCAAGTCAGATCCAGACGCCAAGTCTCTTTATGGAAACCGGCGAAATCGGATGTGCGAGCGGCACGGCTGGTAACACCAACTCCAGCGAAGAAGTCAAAGCCGAATCCCTGTTCGCCGAACCGCTCCACAACTACAGCCTGAAGCCCTCGTCCAGCGCCATCGACAGCGTGCCGGCCAGCGCGATTACCTTGCCATTCGGCCTGACGCCCTCGACGACGGACCTTGAAGGCAATCCCCGCTTCGAAAGCGTTGCGTGCAACCTCGTGCAGGACAAGGGCGCGCTGGAGCTCAAGGGACACGGCACCCCATGCCCGAGTGCGCCTACATCAGCCCCAACGCCAACGTCAGCCCCAACCCCGGCCAAACCGCTAGCGGGCGTCCTCACGAGCTTGACGCTCTCCCCCAGCGCCTTCTTCGCTGCCCCGTCAGGCGCCACCGTCTCAGCGGTGACGGCCAGCAAGCAGGCAAAGAAGAAATACGGCACCAAGATCAGCTACCGCGATAGCCAGATAGCGACCACAACCTTCACGATCCTGCGCAAATCCACTGGGCGCAAGCACGGGAAATCCTGCCAAAAGCCTTCGCCAAAGAACAAGCACGGCAAGCACTGCACGCTGCTGACGAAGCTCGCAAGCTTCACCCACACCGACACGGCAGGCACGAACAGCCTGCACTTCAGCGGCC
>DATBYJ010000025.1:0-13064 GCA_036513795.1 Solirubrobacteraceae bacterium
CCGCTAACGCACGATGCTCCGCCGCCAGCGGCTCGAGCGCATGGAAGCTCGCCGCCCTGCCAGCGAACGCCGTGCGCCCGGGCTCGTAGGACAGCGACACCGTCACCTGCGCGTCCACCACCCTGCCAAGCGTCTCGATCGCATCCAGCTGCAGGTGCGTGAGGTCGTCAAACCCATACACCAGCACCGGCGTGCCACCCCACAGGGCAGGACGCCTGCGCAACTCATCCAGAGCGCGCACCGCGCGCTGCTCGCCGTCCACGCGGCCGATCTGCTCCAGCGTGTCGCGATACTCCGCGAACACCCTCCCCAGCGTGCCTGCCTGCCCGCGCCCTTCAGGGTGTGCCCCTTCGGGTGCGCCCCAGGGGGTGGGCCCTCCAGGGTGCTCAGCTCGCACCGCACCCGCGCCATCGGCGTCGGCCCAGCTCGAGAGCGCCTTGCTAAACGCCGCAGGCGTCACCCGCCGCACCTGCAGTTCCGCGACCAGTTCCCCCAGCGCGCGCAACGCACCCGGGGACCGCGCCACGCCCGCGCGTAGCGCCATCATCTCCAGCACGCGCTCGCGCTGGGCGCCGCCCAAAACAGGCTTGCTCACGCCCGCACGCGCAACGGCCTCTCCGATCAAACCTGCAAAACGCTCCACGCGGACGCCCATCGCCGCGCCGTCGCCTGCGAGCTCGCGCAGGTAGTGATCCGCATCCGCACGCGTCGGCACCACCAGCAGCGGCTCCGCGCCGTGCGCCAGATGGCGGCGCACCGCGTCCATCACCAGCTCTGCCTTGCCCGCGTTCGCCGGCCCTGTGATCAGCGTGATCGGCATCGCGCGTAAAGAACCGCTTTCAGGGTTCTAAGCGGCGCTGCGGGCCTCGACCGTCGCGGCGGCTGCGTCCGTCTCGCCCTCACCCTCCGCGCCCTCCGCCTCAGGCGGCTTGGCTCCCTCCTTGGCCCACAGCTCGTCGAACTCCACACGCCATTTGCCCTCCTCCGTCTGGCTCAGCGCCAGGTGCGCACGGAAGCTGCGCCCGCTGCGCCCACGGAAGCCCGTCACCGCCTGCTCGGTGAAGCCCTTTTTGATCAGCTCCTTCGCGATCGCCAACGGCAGCGTCTTGCCCGCTTTCGCCTTCCAGATCACAAAGCCGCAGCCCGGGTCCTCGCGCGCCCAGCAGGAGTAGCCCTTACGGTTCTCCACGATCTCATGGCCGCACACCGGGCACGGGCCAAGCCGCGCCCGCGGGATGCGCACGTCTTTGAGCGTCTCATCCAGCTCTTTGACCGTCTCCTGCGCAAAGCCCGCGATGTCGCCCATGAACTTCTTGCGCGACTCCTCGCCACGCTCGATCTGCCCCAGCCGCTGCTCCCAGCTGCCGGTCAGGCTGGGAGACGTGAGCGCGTGCTCGTTCAACAGGCGGATCACGTTCAGGCCCTTCTCCGTGGCAACCAGCGCCCGCCCATCGCGCTCGATATAGCCAACCGTGATCAGCCGCTCGATGATCGCCGCGCGTGTCGCCGGCGTGCCGATACCCGAGTCCTTCATCGTCTCGCGCAGCTCTTCGTCGTCGACGAGCTTGCCCGCCGTCTCCATCGCGCCAAGCAGCGAAGCGTCGCTATAGCGACGCGGCGGTTTCGTTTCCTTGCGCGCGCTCTCGACCTCGCGCGTCTTGACCTGCTCGTCCTGCTCCAGGCGGGGCAGCTGCTGGTCGGTCTCCTCCTCGTCGCCGCGCGCCTCGGCTTCGGCAGCCTTGGCCTCGTCGGAGACCTCTTCGTACACGCCGCGCCAGCCGGGGATCTGCAGGACTTTTCCGCGGGTGCGGAAGACGTGGCTTGAGCCGCCCGCCGCGGCCGCCTCGACCGTTGTCTCAACGCGCGTGTTCTCGAACACGGCCTCGGGGTGGAACACAGCCAGGAAGCGCCGCACCGCCATGTCATACACGCGCCTGTCGTCCGAGCCCATTTTCTCAAGGTTGTGCTCGGAGCGCGTCGGGATGATCGCGTGGTGGTCGGTGACCTTCTCGTCGTTGACAACGCGGCCAAGCGGCAGCACGTCGAGGCCCACCACGTAGGCCGCGCCCTTGCTGTACTCACTGTGCGAACCAACCAGCTCAGCGATCGGCTTGATCTCATCGACCATGTCGGTCGTCAGGTAGCGCGAGTTGGTACGCGGATACGTGAGCGCCTTGTGCTCCTCATACAGCCGCTGCGCTGCCGCCAGCGTGCGTTTCGCGGAGAAGCCGTAGCGGTTATTCGCCTCCCGCTGCAGCGTCGTCAGGTCATAGAGCATCGGCGCTTTCTCGCGCTGCTCTTTCTTCTCAAGCTTCGTGATCGTCCCCGGCTGCCCGCCGCAGGCCTTGACGATCGCTTCCGCCTCCGCCTCAGTTGCGATCCGCGGTCCTTTGGTTTTCCCTGGGCTGCCGGCCGGCGCCTGGAAGTGACCCACGTACACGCGCTCCACCGCTGCCTCGCCCGCAAGCGCTGGCGCGACGAAGGTCGCGTCAACGAGCCAGTAGGGCTCAGGCTTGAAGGCCTTGATCTCCTCCTCGCGGCGCGCGATGATCGCCAGCGTCGGCGTCTGCACGCGCCCGAGCGACACCGCCCCGTCGAACGAGCTACGCAGGCGAATCGTCGCCGCGCGGGTCGCGTTCATACCCACGATCCAATCCGCCTCCGAGCGTGACCGTGCCGCCTGCTCCAGTCGCTCGAACTCCTCCGCCGGGCGCAATGACGCGAGCGCGCTCTTCATCGCCGCCGTCGTCATCGAGTTCAGCCACAGCCGTTTCACCGGCTTCTTGCCTTTCGCCTTCTCAAACAGGTACGCAAAGATCAGCTCGCCCTCACGCCCCGCGTCACAGGCGTTCACGACCTCCTCAATGTCCTCGCGGCCGAGCTGCTTAGTGACCACCGACATCTGCTTGCGCGAGCGCTCGTCGCGAACCTCCAGCTTGAAGCGATCGGGCACGATCGGCAGGTCCGCCATCCGCCAGCTCTTGTATTTCGCGTCATACGCTTCCGGTTCGGCCAGCTGCACCAGGTGCCCCACCGCCCATGTGACCACGTGCTCCGGCCCCTCCAGGAAACCCTCGCCCTTCTTGAACGGGCCGGGCAGAACGCGTGCAAGGTCCTGCCCCACGGAGGGCTTCTCGGCAACTAGCAGCGTCTTGGACATGGCGGTCAGCGTAGCGGGCGATCCAACGGCGGACGTTCCGCCGCTATCCACTGGTGCATTGCCCGGTGCCAACCTGGACACCCGCGCGCTCGTGCGCAAGTGCTTCTCGCAGCTCCGTCGTGACCGTTTCGTTGGCCACCCCGTAGCCGCCGCGCGGCGAGCTTCCGACGGTCGCTGCGAACACCGTCGTCAGCACCCGTCCGTCCACGCCCACCAGCGGGCCACCGGAGTTGCCCGGTCGCACCAGACCGCGTAGCGGCGTCAGCAGCCGCGTGACGGGACCTTCGCCATAGGCGTTCTGCGTGACCACCTCCTGGGTGCGCCCAATCCGTCCCGGCTGCACGTCAAACGGACCGTTCTCCGGGTAGCCGAGAATCGCCCCCGCCGTCCCAGATTCAGGGCCGCCGGCAAGACCCAGCGACGGTAGATCAAGCCCAGGCACGTACAACACCGCCAGATCGTGGGTCGGATCGAACGCAATCGGCGTGGCCGGCAGGCTCGGCTGCTCGCCGTCCACCTCCACGCTCGTGTCCTGCTCGCCCGCAACCACGTGCGCGTTCGTCACCACCGTGTCCGGCGCGGCCACCCAACCCGAACCCTCGACCGCCAGACCACACGCCGTGCCGTCCACCCGCACCACGCTGCGCGAGGCGGCGCGTACTCCAGGTGTGTGCGCCACCGCCGGCTCCGGCGCGGCCACATCCGGCGAAGGACCAGTTATCGACGGGATCGGGTCCAGCCGCGCGAGCGCGTTCAGGATCGCCCCCGACGGCGGCAGGACGTCGTTTAGCTTGCGCAGGATCACCGATCGCTGGATGTCGGCGCGTAACTGCGACGGCCCCACCGTCTGACCCGCTACCGCCGCCACGATCCACACGATCCCCAGCGCCAGTGCCATCCCCAACAGCGCACCCAGCATCCCGTCGATCACGCCCATGCCCGGAATGATCATGAAGCGTCGTAGCTTGAACCCCAGACCCTCCAGACCACTCGCCAGGATCGCTCCGCCAAGCAGCGCCCCCAGCAGGCCAAACGCCGGCGCATATGGCGACGCCGAACCTTTCGGCAGCAGCTGCGGGCCAAGCCGTGTGCCGAGGAACGCACCAAGTGCAAATCCGCCGAACGAGAGCACGCCCACGACGAATCCCTGCCGGAACCCGAAGAACGCCAGGATCACTGCGAACGCAACGATCATCCAATCCAGCTGAGTCACCTGTCATGTTCTACCTGCTCTGTGACTGAAAGCCGCAACCAGCGCCTGCAACGTGCGCGCCCCGTTCTCGTGCTGGCCGTGGTCGCCTTTGCAGTCGGTGCAATCTTCGGCGCGCAGCACTCCACGCCGGCCTCTTACACGCTCGCCGAGGAGTTCGTGAGCGCGTGGACTCACCACAACTACGCCGAGATGTACGCCGACATCTCCTCCTCTTCACAGCGCTCCACCCCCGTCAGCAACTTCGCCAACAACTACAAAGAAGCACTCAGCACCGCAACCGCCACGCGCTCGAAGATTATCGGCAAGGCCACCGGCAAAGGCGATCAAGTGACCGTGCATGTGCACGTCAACACACGGCTGTTCGGGAACTTGTCACTTGCCTTCACGTTCACGACCGTGCAAGACCCAACAGGCGGCACACGCATCGTTTGGTCGCGCTCGCTGACCTTCCCCGGCCTGCAGCCAGGCGCGCTACTCAGCCGCCACACCAGCCTGCCCCGCCGCGCCACCCTGTTGGCGCGAGACGGCAGCGTGCTCGCCGAAAGCCCGTCCGGCGCCAACCCTGTGGGCGCCGGCGAAAGCACCCGCAACTCCCCCTTGGGCGTCGCCGCCGAGGCCGTCGTGGGCAGTGTCGGACCAGCACCCGCCTCGCGCCGGCAGGCACTCGAAGAACAGGGCGTGCCGGCCGAAGCGAGCGTCGGGTTGAGCGGCCTGGAGCTCGCGTTCGACGCGCGCCTACGCGGCACTCCCGGCGGCGAGCTGCTCGCTGGTCATCGCCTGCTCGCCTACGCCGCCCCCCACGCCGCGCCGCCGCTGCACACCAGCATCTCTCCCGCAATCCAACAGGCCGCCGTCACCGCGCTTGGAGACCAACTCGGCGGGATCGTAGTTATGCAGCCCGCAAGCGGCCAGATCCTCGCCGTCGCTGGCATCGGCCTCGACGGGCTGCAGCCCCCCGGCTCCACGTTCAAGATGGTCACCACCACGGGCGTGCTCAGCGCCAAACTCGCCAACCGCCACACCGTCTTTCCCTACGCCACCTCCGCCACGCTCGACGGCGTCAAGCTCTCCAATGCTCACGGCGAGGAATGTGGCGGCTCGCTCGAACTCGCCTTCGCTGTCTCCTGCAACTCCGTGTTCTCGCCGCTCGGCGTCAAGCTCGGCTCCACCCGGCTCGTCGCCACCGCCGAAAGCCTCGGCTTCAACCACCAGCCTCCAATCGCCGGCGCCGCCGAGAGCACACTGCCGCACGCCAGCGAAATCCAGGGTGAACTGGATCTGGGATCGACCGCAATCGGCCAGGGAGAGGTGCTCGCCACGCCGCTTGAGATGGGCACCATCGCCGCCACCATTGCCGACGGCGGGCACCGCCCGAGCCCAAGCTTCAACCTCAGCAAGGCCAGCGCCGGCCCCACCGCCATGAGTGAGCCCGTCGCTCACACCATGCGCCGCCTAATGATCGCCGTCGTGCGCGAGGGCACCGGCACGGCGGCCGCCATCCCCGGAGTCACCGTCGCCGGCAAGACCGGAACGGCCGAACTCAAGGGCAGCGCCGAACTCAAAAGTAGCTGCTCCTCAGCCGCCTCGGAAGCGAACTCCAGCGCAACGTCCAGCACGAACACCGAAGGCTGTCAGGACTCAGAAGAAGAAGCCGCCAACACCGATGCCTGGTTCGCTGCCTTCGCTCCCGCTCAGCGCCCACGGATCGTAGTCTGCGTGATGCTCGTCAAAGACGGCGCCGGCGGCGACACCGCAGCGCCCGTCGCAAGAGAAGTAATCGAGGCGGCGCTCAAGGCCGAACACTGAGCATCATCGTGAATGGCGCCCGGGCGCCATAGATCATGCGGCTAGAAGCAACCCATCGTGGGTAAGCCAATCGAGCATGGCGACCTCCACCCACCTCCCAGCCATCTCATCACGAGCCACGGTCGTCGCCGGCGCGATCGCCCTAGCGCTTACCGGCGTGAGCGTGGCGTCTCCTCGTGCAGACAAATGGAGCGCAAAGGAGATCTGCGCCTCGCACGTGTGTCGGACTATCACCGCCGACGCAACGGTACGTGTGTTCCGCGCAACGGACCGTCATGGTTACGACATCGTCTTCGCTGAATGGAGCCCGACGCACCAGGCTCGAGAGCTCGACTTCCCGCGTGGCGAACCGCTGACGGCAACCGTGCTGGCTGGCCCGGTTGTCGCTGACGCCGTCCGCTACGACTCCGGGACCGCTGTCCTCGTCTATGTCGAGGATCTCAAGCCGGGACACTCGGATGTGGGCGGCGGCTGGATCGCGGCGGAGAACATAGAAGCCGGATCGGCCGGGGTCAGGGATCTTGCCGTCACGGCGTCAGGGAATGTCGCGTGGCTTGTGGAAGGCCACTTCATGAATCCATCGGATCCAGAAAATGGCCCTTATCCACGCTCGCGTGCCATCTACTGCGCGTCCGGAAGAACCGGCGACTCCATGTTCCTCGCCTACGGACCGACCCTCTCACCGTCCGCTTTGCGGGCGGACGCGTCGCACTGCTCAGCTTGAGAGGCAGGCGAGGCTAGACGTCGAGTACTGCTGAGGCCGATTCCGCCGGGTTTTCCGGATTGGTGATCTTCAGTTCCATCGGCCGATTGTCCAGCGAGACGATTTTGATCTTGAACAGCAGCAGTGCGCCTTGCGGGCCAAAGTCGGCAGCGACCGTGCCCGGCCTGGGGATCTGGCTTTTCGCCGGGACCGTGCCCTGGCGGTAGGCGTACTGGTTGGCTTCGCCGAGGCTCACCGGCGTGTAGGAGTTTTCCTGGGTGTCGGTGATCGTGAAGCTGTTGGAGTCGGTGTACGCCTGGCTGGTGTTGTTGAAGACCTGGACGAACATCGCAAACCACTCTTCGCCCGGCCCAAGTTCGCGTTCGCTGGGGCTCAGGCCCTGCAGGTAACTCCGGTCTTCCTGGTTGGCCGGGTTCAGCTGTCGCGATACCTGCACCTGGTAGAGCAGCGGCCCGACATTGAGGTACGGCGCTGCCTTACCCGCTTCACCGGCGTATGTGCCGGTGGTGACCTTCGTGTGCGAATCGCCACATGCGCTGACGCCGAGAGCGGCGAGCACGGCGAGCACGATTGGCGGGAGCTTACGCAGGCGGCTGAACATGCGACGCGGCAGTCTACCCACCGGCGACCGTGACGCGCTGGCCAACGCCATTCTTGCCCGCAACGACACCCTCCCCGCCCTCCATGATTCCGCGCAGACGGTGCATCGCCTTCTGGTTCTTGCGCCGTATCCAGCCACGCCCGCCAAGGCCCTCCATGAGCTTGTCCGAAAGCGTCACCGGCACCGTCTCGAGGGTGAAGCGAACGCGCGTTGATCCCGCAGCGGCAGGGTCCAGCTCATATACGCCAAGGGTTCGAATGCGGTTGTTCTTGCCCGTGCGCCCCACCTCGACGATGCGATGTGGACGCTCGACCTGAGCGAATGTCACGTCCCCCCAACTAAAGCGGTTACGCGGGGCAGTCACGCGAAAACGCGCCCCCGCACCCCGACCTACCGAGTCGAGCCGCGTCAGGTGCCAGTCGACCAGGTAATGGTCGGTGAACTGCGGGTGGTTGGCGATGTCCTGCAGGTAGTCAAACACCCGCTCACGAGGAGCCGACACGATGATCGAAACGGTCACTGGATCCATTGCGAGCCGGAAGTCTATTGGCCCGTCGGGCAGCGCGACGCGACGCGCCCCGAGGCGCCTCTAAGCCGCGCGAGCGGTCAGGCGCACAGCGTGACCGTGCTCGAAATGCCGGACGAGCTCGCTCGTCAGCGGCGACTCGCGCCGGGCCGGACGGCATAGCTCGCAGACAATCCGCTGCTGCCCGCCTGCGTAGACGTGGATCTGCTCGCCCGTCAGCGGCGTACGTCCGCAATCCGCGCAGCAATCGCGAGCCGCCTCGAGGGCACCGAGACCACGCCGCAACAAGACGCGCTCGAACAGTTGCACATGGGTTACACGCGAAGACACGATGACCTCGAATTCGTCGTCATCGCGTTAGCTCCTGCCGCTACAAGATCCTTCTCATCGGCAGCCTGACGACGCCGACATCACACGGTTTCAGATGTGTTTCAGGGGGTAGTTCAAGCGCTGTCGGGGAATTATGTAAGGACCGTATTAGGACTGTCCTACATACCATTATTCAGAATCTGGGAGGGTTGACATTCTTGTTATGATCGCCACGAGATCCCGCACATCAGCACTTTCCCCCCGACCCGAGGGACCGCGCCCCCGGCAGCGACACCGAGCAGCAACACAGAGGGAGGAGCACTTGATGACCTCAGTCACTTCGGGCACAGATGTAGGCACTGGCTCGTTCAGCTGCGCGCACTGTGGCTACACGCTCACGCTCGTCAGCTCGGACACGCTGACTGCGTGCCCCGGCTGCGGTGGGCGCGATTTTGTGCGCGCATCGCTGTTCGCCGAACACGTCGACCCTGACGCCGGCGAGACCGTCATCCACAGCAACGACGGCGAGCTCGTGCAGCCGCCTGCACCCGATAGCGCTGTGCGACTGGCGCTCGTACGCCAGCGCATCAAGCAGCCCGGCGAGTACCTTTGCTACGAAGAGGGCGGCGAGCAACGCACGATCGCGTTGACGCGCGAGTGGACCCGCGTGGGGCGCAGCCTCGCCGCCGACGTACGCTTCGACGACCCCACGGTTTCGCGGCGACACGCGCTGATCGTGCGCCATCCCGACGGTGTGCGGCTGCTCGACGATCGCAGCCTCAACGGCGTGTTCGTAAACGGCGCGCGCGTCGATGGCAGAACCCTGCAGGATGGCGATGAGATCATCGTCGGGCGCTATCGCCTCGCGTTCCTGAGCGTGCAGGCAAGTCCAGGCGCGGTGGGTAGCGATAGCGAAACGACCTCGCTGCACAGCATCGGCTGAGCCTTGGCAAGAGCTGTAGACGGCACGCCGCGACAGCGCGCGGCGTGCGCCCGTCGTAGTATCGGCTGACAATGGCTCAGAAGATCGCTGTGCTCTCACAAAAGGGCGGCACGGGCAAGACGACCACCGTGCGCACGCTTACCGACGTCCTGCGTCGTGCGGGCGTCCGTACGCTCGCGGTCGACCTCGACCCGCAGGGCAACCTGTCCGACTACTTCGATCTGCCAACGGACGTCGAGCCGACGATCGCGGATGTGCTCGCGGGCCGCTGCAAAGCGGCAGCGGCGATCCACGAGGACATCATCCCCGCGAACCTCAGCCTCGCCGAGGCGGAGCTGATGCTCGGCGGCAAGATGGGCCGCGAGCTGACGCTTAGACGGGCACTCGCTGGCGTGGACGGCGACTACGAGGTGATCCTGATCGACTGCCCACCATCGCTGGGCCTGCTGACAGTCAACGCACTCGTGGCGGCCGACCGCGCGCTGATCACCGCCGAGGCCCAGTATTTCGCTCTGCAGGGGGTCGAGCAGGCGATGGAGGTGGTGGAGCTCGCGCGCGACAGCCTCAACCCGCAGCTGTCGCTGCTGGGCGTGCTGCTGAATCTCGCCGACATGCGCACCGTCCATTCGCGCGAGGCACTCGCATCGCTGAAGGAGCGCTTCGGCGAGCAGGTCTTCGACTCGGTCATCCGCGCCTCGATCGCCTACGCGGAGTCGGCCGAGCGAGCACGCTCGATCCTCGACCACCGCCCCGACCTGGGTAGCGACTACCTAGCCCTGACAGCCGAACTGCTCAAGCGTCTACGGGGCTTTGACAGCGCCGGTAAGCGTCTCGCCAAGCTCGCTTAGAGCGCCGCCACGTAGGCGCCCTGCGGCTCGAATGGCGCCCGCAGCAACGCCGCCCAGCCGTCAATCTCCGCCTGCAGCGCCTCCGCGACGGCACCAGTCTGCTCATAAAAGCACCACACCAGTACCGTCGGCCCCGCACCAGAGATCGTTGCACCCAGAGCACCCAGCTCGCGTGCGCGCACGGCCAGCTCAAACGAGCGTGGGAACAGGCTTGCCCGCTGCTGCTGGTGCAGCCTGTCCTGCAAGCCGCGCGCGAGCAGATCCCAATCGGCGCGAGCTAGGCCGAGCGTGAGCAGCGCCGCATGAGCGACGTTAAAGACGGCGTCCTGTATCGGCACCCGCGCCGACAGCGCCTGCCGCGCCGCCCGCGTGTGCACCGCCTGCTCGGGGACCACCGCCAGCGCCTCAAGGCCAGTGGGAGGATCGAAGCGAGTCGCCTCGCCGTCCGCACACACGACAAAGCCGCCATACAGTGCCGCGGCGGCATTGTCCGGGTGGCCCTCGATCGCGCTCGCGTGCGCCAGTAGGTCGGCGTCCAGCTCGAAGAGATGATCGGCGGCCATCAGTCCCGCCACCGTCGCCGCGGCGCTCGAACCCAACCCTCCCGAGAGGGGAATCTGCGAGCGCATCCTGAAGGTGAAGCCATCGGCCGGGTGCAGCCGCTCGAACGCACGCACACACAGGTTCTCGCGCCCTTTGGCGACCGGCAGCTCGGTCTCCACCGCGAACTCGCCCGTCTCCTCCACCTCCAGCTCGAGTGCCAGCGACAGCGCCGCGGCCATGCAGTCAAACCCTGGACCCAAATTGGCCGAGGACGCGGGTACCCGCACAACCCTTCGACGAATCACCGACGCACGCTCCGTGTGCGTCTAGGGATCACCCAGCACCGCTTCCTCGATCGCCGCGGTCTCCGCCTCGCAGGTAATGATCCTGCCGTCGTTGTTGGCAATCGCCGTCTCCGGGTCCTTCAGCCCACGGCCCGTAAGCACGCACGCCACCGACTCGGCGCCGTCCGCACCGTACTTCAGTAGCCCTGCCACCGAGGCCGCAGATGCGGGCTCGCAGAACATCCCTTCCCGGGACGCCAGCAGCCTGTAGGCGGCGAGGATCTCCGCATCGCTGACGACACGGATGGCGCCGCGCGAGTCGGTCGCTGCCGCCATCGCGTCCTCCCAGCGCACCGGGTTGCCGATCCTGATCGCGCTTGCCACCGTTTCCGGGTGCTCGACCCGATGACCGAGCACCAGCGGTGCAGCACCCTCAGCCTGAAAGCCGAACATTTTCGGTGCGGCACCCAACTCGCGAAAGCCGCGCCAATAGGAGGTGATGTTGCCCGCGTTTCCTACCGGGATGCATAGCGCTTCAAGGCCGCCTTCCAGACCCTCATGGATCTCGAATGCGGCCGTCTTCTGACCTTCGATGCGAAACTCGTTCACGGAGTTGACCAGCGCGATCGGGTGCGTGTCGGTGAGCTCGCGCACGAGCGTCAGCGCCTGGTCGAAGTTGCCCTTCAGCGAGATCACACGCGCACCATGCACAAGCGTCTGGGCCATCTTGCCCTGCGCGATCTTGCCCTCGGGCACGATCACCGCGCAGGTAATGCCCGCTCGGGCCGCGTAGGCGGCGGCGCTCGCCGCTGTGTTCCCCGTGGAGGCGCAGATCACAGCCTTGGCGCCGTCGCGTACCGCGGCAGAGACGGCACACGTCATGCCGCGATCCTTGAACGAGCCTGTGGGGTTGGCGCCCTCGAGCTTTAGGCGCACGGTCGCACCCACGATCTCGGAGAGCACCGGCGCACGCAGCAGCGGCGTGGAGCCCTCCTGTAGGCTGACCAGCGGGTCGCCCGCAGCAAACGGCAGGCGCTCGAGATAGCGTTCGATCAGCGGCACGTGAGCGGCCGTCTTGGGCGTGCCTTCAACCCGTGGAAGCTTGACCTTGGGGATATCTATGCGCGCTTCACTCATACGAACTCCTCTTCGATCACACGGATTGTCCGGGGGGTCGAGCGCATGAACTGGAACTCGCCAAGCTGCTCGAGCGCCTTGCCCAGTCCTGACTCGAGCACGGGATGGGTGATCATCACCAGCCGCGCGCGCTCGCCCATGCCGCGCTGCACAACGGACTTGATCGACACGCCATGCTCGCCGAGAACCTTAGTCACAGAAGCCAACACACCCGGCTGATCGGCCACATCCAGGTGTAGGTAGAAGGCGCTCTCTACATCCTCGATCAATGGCAGCGCCAGTGGTGGCGCAGGTGGCCGCGCACCACCCGTCATAACGCTGACGACGTCACCCAGCACCGCGCTGGCCGTCTGGCGGCCGCCCGCGCCGGGGCCAGAGAGCGTGATCTCGGTAATCGCCTCAGACTCCAACGTGACCGCGTTAAACGGCCCCGATACGCCAGCCAGCGGATGGCCCGCATACAGGAACGCCGGATGCACACGCACGGACAAGCCGCCGTGACGGCGCTCAGCGGTGCCGATCAGCTTGAGCCCGAGGCCGAGCTCCCGTGCGAACTCCATGTCATCAGCGTGCAGATGCTCGATGCCTTCGTAGTGCACGTCGTTGAGATGCACAGGCGTGCCGTACGCCAACCGCGCAAGGATCGCCATCTTCGCCGCCGCGTCGCGACCGCTGACATCGTCGCTGGGGTCCGCCTCGGCGTAGCCAATCCGCTGAGCCTCGGCGAGCGCCTCCGCGTAGCTGGAGCCAGCGGTCATCTCGGTGAGGATGAAGTTGGTCGTGCCATTGACGATCCCGTGGATGCGCTCGATCGGTGTCGCCGATAGCGACTCCTCGAGCACGCGCACTACCGGAACCACGCCGGCCACGGCCGCCTCAAAACGCAGGCGCACCCCGTACTCGCGCGCCGTCTCGAACAGCTCCTCCCCATGCTGGGAGAGCAGTTGCTTGTTGGCGGTGACTACGTCCA